>CAINVS010000117.1 GCA_903854205.1 uncultured Bacteroidota bacterium
ATAAATAGCTTAAATAGGAAGGATCTTGATGAAACCTCAGTATTGGAAATGATGGATTTTATTGGAAGTTATATTTCCAAACAAATAATTTACGGAAAATTTACAATTACTATTTTAAAAAGAGGAGATATATATAATATTGCGGAAACAAAATTAGATCCAAACAGACCGCGTTATATCGAGCTTTTACTCGACGAAAATGAGCCCAAAAGGGAAAATGATTACAAAAATTTCAAAAATAACCCCTCTAGTTTTTCTTCAGAAAAATTAACAGAATTGAAGAATAATTTCACTACAGAAAAGGAGTTTTACAAATCGAGCATTATTCTTCTGGAACTTATTAAAAGAGATGCACTTAATAAAGACTTACATTTAATGTTCGTAGAAAACCTTAAAAATATGCAAAATGAATTGTATGCTATTTTTAATTCTAAATTTAATGAAAGTATTAAAGCTGTAGTTGGTAAAAATTCTAATAATGAGGAATTTAGAGTTAATTATGCGAACATGTTAATAAAACATGATGATTATAAATCAGCTCATGATTATCTAGAAAGCGGATCTAATAAAAAAGAATCAAAAGAAATTTTATTCAAATGTAAAGTGAATTTATTTGATATAAATGTAGCAGTTGATTATGCCTTAAATGTAAATATACCTGCTGATACGATAAATGAATTTTTATACTATAAATCATGGTCATATAGTCCTGAAAAACAATTACAATTAACAGAATTTCTTTATAAAAACTACAAAAGTAATCTTGACTCAATCGACATTAGCGTTTTTTCGAATCAACTAGATAAACTATCTAATTTAAAAGATATTGAAAAAGTTCTGAAAATATATAATGACCTGGGATATGATTTTAATGCATATAGAATTGAATATGATTTTTGGTGGGGAAGACAATTAAAAGTTGATGATTATGTTAAAGCAATTCAAAAAAAGGAATTGTCAGCCCCTGTGGGTGGAGCAATCATCAAAGAAACAGGATATTATTGGGTTCTTGAAGCTAGTAGATCTTCAAATTGGGAAGGAGGAGTTAATAGAGAGTTGTTGAGTGAGGCTACTAAAATGCTTCACAAGGCGGAATCTTTTCTAAAATGTGATGGTGATCTATACAAAAAATTAGGCGACGCTTATTCATTTCAGGGAAATGCAAATAAAAAAGAATACTACTATGGTTTAGCAGATAATTGTGGAGCAAATATGGGAGATCGTAAAGGTGGAGGTGGCAAAGGAACGAACACCGGAAAACGAGGTGGAAAATATTATATAAACAGTAATGGCAATAAAACATATACAAAATAATTTTGGAAAATATCCGGTATTTTTTTATTTCATTCAGTTCAGTTTTCAAAGATATTGTGGTTTGTTCTTAATAAAGGACTTTTTTTCTGCTCATTAAGGCGAAAACGGCAATGTAGTCCAATTCGTCTGCAGCCAATAATTCCTGCTCTTTCACTTCAATAAATTACTGGAAAATATCCATTAAAAGCACTCTGATAAAATGACAGTTTCACCATCCTGAAATGAGCCTTCATGAGCCTGATAGGTCAGCACACTATTTTTATTATTGCAAAAAGCACAGGTCGATTCAAACTGTTTAATATGGTTCAGATTGGCTTTTCGCAATAGATTTCGAGATACGGAGAAACTCAGCACAGCCATAAATCTGCAATTGCAGGATGAACAGCGTCGCCCAATTTTTTGGGTTGTTGGGTCGTTCCAACCACTTGGAATTTCTTCCTGCGTGTCAGGTTCATTAGGATTTATAAATCTACCTTTGAGAAAAACACAGTTTAATCCTTATTGATAAAGAGAAAACTTTTTCTCAACTATGCACTCATTTTTTGCGATAAAAAATTCGGAATGAAAGTGCCAATAAAACTAAAAAGAAAAGAGGCTACCCAATTTTGGGAAAGCCTCTTTCTATATTTATTGATTAGCTGTTTTACTAATGTGCTATTTGTAACTTTGAGCTAAAGACATTCTTATGATTCTCTGAAATTTTAATAAAGTAAGTGCCCGATGAAAGAGATTTAGTGTCTATAGTCTTGATATTGTTATAAATTCCTTTCGACTGTCCGAAAACATTTAGAATTTCTACACTATACGTTTCTGAAGATGATTCAATATGAATAAAATCATCTGCCGGATTAGGGTAAAATGAAAATTTGTTATCCGCTTCTATTTGGACCGATCTTATGGGGGAATAACTGAAACTTCCATCCGTATCGGTTTGTTTCAAACGGTAATAGGAAATTCCGCCAAAGGGATTGTAGTCTATAGCACTGTAATTAAGTTCTACCCCGGCGGATTCATTTGCAGCTTTAACATCTAATACCTTTTGCCATTGAATCCCATCACCACTGCGTTCAATGCTGAAAAAGTCATTATTAGTTTCAGATGCGGTAGTCCATTCAAGTAAAACGGTCCTGTTTATTTGACTGCTTGCATCGAAAGAGATAAGCACTACAGGTAATAACTGTGTAAACTCTCTGAAACCAACTGAGTCACAAACACAATTTGACACATTGCTGAGAACCCCTGCAAAGCCAAAGAAATTGCAATTGAATGCATTGATTTGAACATTTTGTGTCAATGTTGCTCCTGGAGCTATCGGGCTGTTGATAATTGAAGTTTGTATTGGATTGCCAGTTATATTGCCCAGATTATCGATACAGTAAAAATCAATTCTAAGAGGATTATTGGTTGTTTGTGTACCATTGTTTTCTACCTCAAAGTTTACTAAATAATTACTGCCCGAGAACACTACGGGACTTGATAGTCTGAGGTCTGCAATAGGTTTCTCTATCAAAATATTTTGACTATTAAACCCTGTAGAATATTGAACTATATTACACTGCCCTGATAGTTCCGTGACACAGGGAACTGGCCCGTTAATATCGAAACCCTGAACAGATATCTGACTTAAACCACAGGCAGGCACTGCCATATCAGATACATCGATACTATATCTCAATCTTGTTGCATTGGGTAATCCCGACGGTATCTGCAACCTGATTATCTGCTGGCCGCTTGCATTGACAGTAACAGAACTTAGTGAAACGCAGGAGGCCGAGTTGCAGATTAAGCTGCCGCTGACAAACCTCAAACCATTATTCAAAACAATTTCAATGTTTGCAGTTGAACCTGTTACACCGCCAATGACAGTTGTCATAATATCAATGCTTCTACTTGCACAGTTTGTAGTAGTTGCTGCATTGATAAGGTGGTCGGTATAGTATTCGGGTTCTATATCAGTAATTCTGATATTTGGTGCCGTAAAAGGAATATTGCTGCCGCTTGTTAACGCGCCGCATGAGCTGTTTGCAGTTGCAAATACATTAAATGAGCTGTTTGTAGTAAAATTACAGTTAGTCTGCATTTCGAAGCGAATACCGATTTGTCTCAACGAACTGTTACCGGCTGCACTGAGCGTTCCCAATATACCACTTATCAAAGGGTAAGCACTATGACTAATGAGATTATAATTGTAGTTATTACCTGTTTGAATAGCGCTAAGTGTTTGCCAATTGCCCGATCCTCTTGGATATTCTGCCTGCAAATAAATAGGAAATAGACCATTAGATGCTTGAATAATAAAACGGTTGTTGTATATATTACCTGCTTGAACAGAATTTACAACGTACTCATAAAATCCCGGATTACATAAGTTTATAGTTCCCACGGGAAGAGAGACGCTATTTATGCCAAGCTCTGAAGCAGCAGGGTTGTAACGTAAAAAAATCTGTTCCTGCTGGCAGGAGTATCTGTTTGGATTTGAGGGAAAAGAGGTACAGTTCCAACCTGCTAAAACCGTGATACTGTCAGTGCTGCAATTACTGTAACTAAACCTGAGTCTATAATTTCTGAACTGAGCAGAATTGAGGCCCGCACTACTAAGTTGAAACCAAACTCCTCCAGGATAGCTTATAGGAGTGAGTGTTGTAGAAGATGTTAAATCAGTTAATGATATAATATTGTAATTTGAATTGTTTGGAATCGCCAACCAAGTAAATGGAGCAACTCCATTCCCATCATTGCTCAAACTGATGTCGAAAAATTCCTGCATGGCGACTGCCTGAATTTCTCCGGTTAGATTAGAAAGCGATAAATTGCCCTTATTACTATGATTGATTGGCCTGTTTGCACCGTATAGGTTTCCGCTGTGTATAGCAGGATATGTTGCGGCATTTGCAAAAGCGTAGTAATAATCTTTAACAAATACCCTAAATGTTATTGATTCAGTGGTACTTGTGGCACAGGTAGGCCTAACTGTTACCGGGATCATTGTCCCATAAGTATTTGTTACAGTGATTTCAAAAGGAAGCCAATTGCCAGGATTTACAAAGGTCAAGACGTTTCCGTTTACGGAGCTTGGTGTAAGTGTAAGGCCATATCCTGCAGTTCCGAAAGATGCCGTATAAATATAAGTTGAACTTACATACTCATAGCCAATTGGCATAACAACCTGAAAAGAATCGATATACATCGCCGGTCTGAATTCATTTTGGTATTTTACACCAGCAGTGTTGAATCGTCGGGCCAGGTAATTAGTATTTCCACCCAATGAATTATTGGAACATTGAGAGGTGTTGAAGGTGTTTGAGCCGTTCATAGAAGTTGTGCCAACCAGATAGAACTCAGGAACAAACTCATTACA
>CAINVS010000118.1 GCA_903854205.1 uncultured Bacteroidota bacterium
CTCGGGCTTTTTTGGTTTAGTAATAAGCACAAAAAAACCGTGACATTTGCCGCGGTTAGTAATTATTTGTAATGATAATAATGATTAGGATCGTCCCATTTTGCTTTTTCTCTTGCCTCATAGTCATCATAGATTTTTTGATCCTTTTCGGCTTCAGAAATATTACCTAATTTTCTGTTAAGGATTGCTCTTTGAGCATAAAAATAATCTGTTGCAAATTCTTTCTGAATAACTTCGTCCAGGGAAGTTAGTGCTTTCTTAAATTTACCCAATTCCTGGTACGTATCGCTAAGTCTTAGATAAAGAACTTTGTTAAAGCCAAAAATTTGAACGGCTGATTCCAAAGTTTGCTCAGCGCCTTTATAATCATTTAAAATGTACATTTGGGCTAAAGACTTTTCCAAATAAGCAAAATAATCCTCATTATCAAGCTTTAAAAGCTCATCATATAAAAGTATTAGCTCGTCCAACGATGACTTACTATACCCCTTATTTAATTCTTTACTTTTGCGAATTTCAGAATCAAGGACTGCTATTTTTTCTTTAATATGTACTTTCTGACTTTCCATTTCTTTAATTTTTAAGTTGCTGTCTCATCACTTCGTACAAAATAATACCGGTTGCAACTGAAACATTAAAAGAATCAGTTTGCCCACGCATCGGTATTTTGAAATACTCATTCACAGTTTCCAACAGCATTCGGTTCACACCTTTTGCCTCATCTCCCATTACAATTGCCAAGGGACAATCCAAATCTACATCATAGAGCATCTTCTCACCTTTAAGATCAGCTGCAACAACTTTAATACCATTCAATTGTAAGTACTCAACAGCATGCATCAGACTGTTAACTCTGCAGACATGCAACATATTTAGAGCACCGGCCGAACTTTTCATGGCTTCTTCATTGATCTGAGCACTTCCTTTTTTTGGAAGAACGAGTGCATGTGCTCCGGCAGCCTCAGCAGAACGTGCAATAGCACCCAAATTTCTTACATCTGTTACGCCATCCACCAAAATAAATAATGGAGTTTCTCCTTTATCATAAATCATTGGAAGCATGTCTTCCAATTCATAATATTGAATCGGAGACACAAAAGCCAAAACTCCCTGATGGTTTTTCCTGGTGATGCTGTTCAGTTTCTCTATTGGCACAACCTGCATAGGTACATTTGCCTCTTTACACAAAAAACGCAGTCTTTTCTCAAATTCACCGCGAATGGCATTAGACAATATAACTTTCTCAATAGTCCTGGCATTTTCAAGCGCTTCTACCACCGGGTGGCGACCATACAAAATTTCAGTATTTGGTTTTTCCTCCCTATGGGATTGATCGTTATAATTATTTTCCATTTATAATATAGTTATACGAGATCTGAGTTGATTTCGAATTTTAGACAATTAGTACAAAAATGATTTATTTATTGGCCTGATTCCATTCAAAACTGTTCAGTAAGTGCATGATATCTGCTTTAACAAACTCAATTACTGGTGCCATCGAATCTGCTTCAGGTCTGGAATTAAAATATAATGCGGCTCTAACTGCATGATTAACACTGTCAGTAAGTACTATCTGAAAAGGTGAAGCGACATGGCCTTCAATATTAAAAAGTACACCATAAACATTTTTCTCGGGATTGTTAATAACAAAATCCTCGAGAGCATTGGCTTTTGGTACATGTTCCTGCGCCATTTTGTAGGCGTCATTATATACCTTATGCAGACAGGCGGAAAGCGTATCACATTTTTTAAGGTCGGTATATGTAAAATGTACAGTACCGTTCAGCCCGGGAAATTTAAGGTTAAACCAACAGGAATGTGGTGCATCGCGATGAAGGAATAATGTATCCTGTTCGAATGACATATATTCAGGATGTTCAAATGAAAATGAACAAAAATCCTTTCTAAGGGTGGTCATTTTTCGCTCCGGAAATTCTATCTTCGGATATATACGGGGTTTAGGAATATACACCTTCTCCTCTCTACAGGAAACAAGGCAAATTATTGCAAAAAGAATTGCAGAAAAAAATACTTTGTGCATATTTATGAATTATGAAGCGCTTGTTTCAACTTTAGGTAATAACACTTTTATATTTTCTATACGACGTTCAGAGGCATTGACAATAGTAAATGTTATACCTCTAAAATCTAAAACGGCATTCTTTTTTGGCATTGCACCATTAAGTATTAATAATAGACCTCCTATAGTTTCTGCATTCTCACGTATTTCATCAAAGAACGTCTGTTCAAGCCCCAATATTTTACAAAGGTCGCTCAGACTTGTCCTTCCTTCAAAAACAAAGGTATTGTCATTTTCTTTTGTGTAACCCATATCTTCTGGTTCATCGAATTCATCATTGATTTCACCTACGATTTCTTCCAGAACATCTTCCAAAGTAACAATGCCTGAAGTGCCTCCATATTCATCCACAACAATAGCAATATGTGTTCTGCGGGTTTGGAAATCGCCAAAAAGGGCATCAATTTTTTTGCTTTCCGGGACAAAAAATGCCGGCCGAAGCAGCGGATGCCAGTCAAAATCATCCTGTTTGTCAAAGTATTCCAATAAATCTTTGGAGTGAATTATACCTACAACTTTGTCAAATGTTTCTTCATAAACAGGAATACGGGAGTAATTTGATTGTCTTATTACCGCCATAACCTCAGAAAAAACACTGTCTCTATCAATAGTGACAACGTTGATTCGGGATTTCATAATGTTTTTTACATTAATATTTCCAAACTTTGTAATACTTTTCAATAAACCGATATCCTCCTGTGAATATTTTGTATCCCTTACAGTAAGTTCTATGGCCTGTTCTATCTCTCTCTGGCTCACCAAATTATGATTACTATTTCTAGCTCTGCTCACCAATCTGTTTTCAATAAATTTACTGCTGTTTACTAATAGCCAATTTAAAGGATAAAGTAATGAACTTAAGATGAGTAGCGGTCCCGACATAAATCCTGCCAATCTAATTCTGGAACCGACAGCATTGCTTGCTGCAATTTTAGGAATAATCTCCCCAAACAAAACCAATATGAAGGTCACTAGAAGTACTGTCACTAAAAAACGCAACCAATCCGAAATTAAGCCTTTAGGTAAAACCTGATCAAAAATTACGGTTGAGGCCAATACAATTCCAATATTTACAAAATTATTGGAAATTAAAATCGTAGACATCAAATAATGTGGCTTGTCAAGCAGTTTCAGAATTCTGTTTTTGCTGACCACATTTTCTTTATGTAAATTTTCTAAATCATCGTGGTTTATAGAGAAAAAAGCTGTTTCTGAACTTGACATCAGCGCAGAAATAATCAAAAATACCACGATGACACTGACGGCAATCCAAGAGTCAGCACCAAAATAGGCCGGATTGGGGTTGTATAAAAATAATAAACCGGATAAACGTTCAGGAAAAGGGTCCGAGTCCACGGCAATAGAATTTAGTGAAAAAATTTGCCTTCAACAGGAAGGCATGCTGTTTTAAAACGGCAAATCATCATTGTCTTCAGCAGGTGCATTTTCGGTTTTGGTAGAAGTTTTTTCAGTGCTGCCGGAATAAGGCTCTTCCTGAGGTGGAGGCATATAGTTACCTTGTCCGCCTTCGCGTTTGTCAAGACTGCGGAATAAATTAGCAACAATCTCGGTACGATACTGGGTTTTACCGTCCTGATCCTGCCAACTTTGGGTTGTAATTTTACCTTCGATAAAAACCAAACTACCCTTTTTTAATTGTTTTTCAGCTCTGTCAGCCATGTCACGCCACATAATTATATTGTGCCATTCGGTTTGATCTTTCCATTCGCCATCTTTGTCCTTATAGGACTCGTTTGTAGCTATTGAAAATCTTACATAGGAAGCACCGCTTGGCAGTGTTCTTTTTTCAGGATCCTTACCCAAATGTCCGATAAGGGTTACTTTGTTAATCATGATCAGCTTTATTGATTTATTATTTCAAAAAAATAGGATTATTTCTTTCAACTGCAAAATATGTGTAACAATATTATAAAAAACAAAACCTCAATCCCAAGGGAAAAGGTCTTTTTCCAAATAATATTGCAGTGTCTTTGGCAGGGCAAAATTCCTTAAATCTTCGATTCTGATTATTGTGTAGTAATTATCAGCAAAGAAAATATTTGGAATTTCACCATAAACTTCCACAAATATAGCCAAAATATTTTGATGGGTCAAGAGCTGACGATAAGTTGTTGAAATTTTGACAGGAATTTCTTTAGTATGCTGATCTTCCGTCCATCTTTTCCAAGTAGCTGATTCCCAAATTTTTGAAAAGTCATTATCTGCGCAAATGTTTTCAGTGCTTTCAATTAGTGGAAAATCATATAATCCCTGCCAAATATCTTTCTCAGCTCTTTTTTTAATTACAGTTTCTCCCTTTGGACTTCGCCAAACGAAATAATAAAAATATCGGTCTTTCTTTGTTAATTTCTTAGATTTGACCGGTAATTTTTCAATGTTACTAAGTTGTAATGCTTTGCATTTTTCAAAAATAGGACAGTGTTGACAAAGTGGAGAAGCCGGTTTACAGACAGTTGCACCAATATCCATTATTGCCTGATTGAAATCGGCCGGACGATTGGGGTCGAGCAGCTCATTGGCTAATTTTGAAAACTGTTTTTTACCATCAGTACTGTCAATTGCGGTTTCAATATTGAAATAACGGGACAAAACCCTGTAAACATTGCCATCGACAACAGCATGCGCCAAATCAAATGCAAATGAGGCAATTGCAGCTGCTGTATAGTCACCAATTCCTTTCAAAGCCCTTATCTCTTCGTAGGTTTTAGGGAATTCTCCGGCATAATTATCCCTGATAAATTTAGCTGTAGCGTGCATATTTCTGGCTCGGGCATAATATCCCAAGCCCTGCCAGAGTTTTAAAACATCATCTTCAGGAGCATTGGCCAAATCCACCAGTTTTGGATATTGTTCAACAAATCTCAAATAGTAAGGGAGCCCCTGCTCCAATCTTGTCTGCTGAAGCATGATCTCCGAAAGCCAGGTATAATATGGATTTTTACCCTCCTTCCAGGGAAGATTTCTGTTTTCGGTATGATCATACCAATAAAGCAGCTGTCGGGTAAAAAAGGTTTTACTGGTCATATTTAAAAACTATTATTTGCTTGTAGGTTAATAACATAATATTTAGGGTCAAAGATTCTGTACCCATTTGTAATCATAAACATTAAAATCAAATACAAAGTTAAACCCATCTTAAAACCCTTACTTATAAAGGCCATAAGGGCAACAATTTCGCAAGAAATTTATTACCTTAGCTCTGTTTTTTAAGTATTATTTACCCAAAATCTGAATATATGAGAATCCTATTCATTTTTACCCTTATCCTCTCTGCTTTTACTTTAAAGGTAAATGCCCAAAAAAAGGGGGACGACAAACCTGGTAAAGACTTCATTATCAATAATTCCTACGATACTATCTGGGGGAAAATCAGCGGAAATCTTACACCGGCAACTGCTTCTCTTAAATTAAATTTTACTGATAACAATACTGGCACCAAACGTGTTTACAAACCATATGATTTAAAATCCTGGCACCCTTCGGGATTTGATTATTACTTCGAATCAAGAGAATACCGTCCAAAAGGACACCGGGCAGAAGAACAGGGCTTTGGTGTTTTTATGAAATGTTTCACACCCTATGAGGGCGATGTTCGTTATTATGAATACTACAACACCGACGGTCAGGAAGGTTATTATCAGTCATTTCTCGTACGTCGGGGAGTTATGTTGGAAGTGAAATTCGAAAAATTCTATTCCCAATTGGCAGAATATTTTGCTGATAATCCAGAACTCGTTGAAAAACTTAAAGCCAAAAAGTTCAAAAAAACAGAGCTTGCCAAAATTGTGGATGAGTACAATATGGGCTCAAATCGTAAGGCTTAGGTACCCTCTTCCAATTATCCTCTACCAAATAACAGGTACCTCTACTAAGTACAGACATTATAAAGTGAACAAAAAGTATCAAGTAAAAGGTTTCGTAGCCTCTACTTAGTACCCTCTACCAAGTACTAAACATAACATGAACATAATTCTTCAATATCCCGCATGGTTTGTCCTTATCTGTATGGCAGTGGGGCTGCTTTATGCGTTTGGAATGTATTATAGAGACAGCCGTTTTGGCGAGCAGACCAAAAAGTTGAATCCGATTTTGGGTACACTACGCTTTGTCACTGTCACAATTATATGTCTGTTGCTTCTAGACCCTGTTATGCGGGCTACTGTTACCGAGAAAAAAGCGCCGATTGTTGTTTTGGCTCAGGATAATTCCGAGTCATTACTGCAGTCAATGGACTCAGTAAAACGCAAGACTTACAAAGAAAAAATGGAAAGCCTGCGCCAAAAGCTTGCCGCCAAATACGACCTAAAAGTCTATTCTTTTGGTGCTGAGGTCCGCGAAGGTTTGGAGTACAGTTACAATGACAAGTCAACCGATATTGCCAAGTTTTTGGAAGAAATGTACGATGTGTACAGCAACCAAAATTTGGGAACTGTCATCATGGCTACCGATGGTATTTACAATCAGGGCAATAATCCAATTTATATTGGAGGTAAACTGAATGTGCCAATTTTCAGTATTGCTTTGGGCGATACCATTCCCAAAAAGGATCTGGTGCTGAAAAAGGTGTACAACAATCAGATCGCTTATCTTGGCGATAAATTTACCATTCAGGTAGATGTAGCAGCGATCAACTGTCCCGGAACTGCTACCCGACTGACGGTCAGCCGTGGCGGAAGAACCCTGCATGAATCTGCTATCAATATCGATGACAGTGACTTTTTTACTACCCGTGAAATTATTCTGGATGCCGATGTCGCCGGAGTGCAGCGCTACACAGTAGCATTGAGCAGCGTTTCGGGCGAGGTGACAACTGCCAACAATGTTAAAGATATTTATGTCGATGTGCTCGACGCCCGTCAGCGGATCCTGCTGCTGGCCGAATCTCCGCATCCTGATATTGCCGCACTGCGCCGCATGATCACTGCAAACAAAAACTACGAAGTTGAAATTGCCTATGCCGGCAAAATAAAAGATAATGTAGCCAAATACGATTTCGTGGTCATGCATCAGCTGCCGAGCAAAAAAAGTCCGGTGACTGATGTTATTAATACCCTTAAAACACAAAAGATACCGCATTGGTATATTGTAGGATCACTGACCGACCTTGCTGCGCTCAATCAGGCACAATCTGTCATGACTATCAACGGCCGACTCAATCAGACCAACGATGTAGAAGGTGTTTTGAATCCTAATTTCAAATCTTTTACCCTGAATCAGAAACTGGCCGATTATATTTATAAATTTCCGCCGCTGACCACACCTTTTGGTGATTTTAAAGTCCGTGCTGATGCAGAAGTGCTGCTGACGCAAAAAATCGGAACGGTAAATACGGGCTTTCCGCTCTTGGCAATGGGAGTGGAGCGTGGCGTGAAACTCGCAGTATTAGGCGGAGAGGGAATTTGGAAATGGCGCATTTTCGACCACATGCAGCGCAAAAATTTTGATCTGTTCGATGAGCTTGCGGGTAAAATTATCCAATATCTCGGCACCAAAGATGACAAACGCCGCTTCCGAGCTTTTGCGGGCAGCAATCTCTACAACGAGAATGAAAAAATTGTCATCGACGCCGAACTCTACAATGATAATTATGAGCGCATCAATGAGCCCGATGCTATGCTGGAAATTACCAATGAAGCCGGTAAGAAATTCCCTTATACCTTCAACCGTACGGGCAATTCCTATACACTGAATGCTGGTATGTACCCTGCGGGTATTTATAAATTCGAGGCCAAAACCAATAACAAGGGTGAAATCCTGAAAGCTGGCGGACAGTTCACAGTACAATCCATTCAGCTCGAGGTCTACGAAACCACGGCCAATCACCGTCTGCTCAATCTCATCAGTACCAAAAATGGAGGAGAAGTTGTTTATCCCGAGAACATGGAAAAACTGGTAGAAATGATCAATGTCAAAGGCTTGGCAAAACCGATGCTTTATGACACGGTAAAAACGCAGTCACTCATACATCTCAAATGGATTTTCTTCCTCCTGCTCCTTTTGTTGACAGCAGAATGGTTTATGAGGAGATATTTTGGGGCTTATTAGAAGTTTTAGAAGATTATTGCAAAACAAACGCCTCCAAAATTGGAGGCGTTGCTATTAGATTAGAATTGAAATTTTAATGTGAATATTTAAAACCTAACTTTTTGGTGTGATCAATAAGATGAAAGTTAAGACTGGAGAAGGTTAGTTTTTCATGCTATAAAATTGAATACAATACTCATTCAATTGTTACAGCCTTTGCCACAGATTTTTAACTTAGAACCCCTCAAAGGCAGTAAATCAAGTAAAAAACTTATATCTTTGGGTTCAAATTCTAAACTTACACAAAAGTACCAAATACCCTCTACCATTTACAATAATCCTGATACCTGATACACAAAATATGGATAAACATTACAACGCACAGGAAATTGAAAAAAAGTGGTATAACCACTGGACCGAGAAAGGTTATTTCCGCTCAAAACCGGACGGACGTAAAGCCTACAGTATCGTAATTCCACCACCCAATGTGACGGGCGTACTGCACATGGGGCACATGCTCAACAATACCATTCAGGACGTACTCATCCGTCGTGCCCGCCTATTGGGAATGAATGCCTGTTGGGTTCCCGGTACCGACCATGCTTCCATCGCCACCGAAGCCAAAGTAGTGCAGCTCCTGCGCGAAAGAGGTATCAAAAAATCGGATATCTCCCGCGATGAGTTTCTGAAATATGCCTTTGAATGGAAAGACAAATATGGCGGAATCATCCTCGACCAGCTGAAAATGCTCGGTGCTTCCTGCGATTGGGACCGCACCCGTTTTACGATGGAGCCTAAACTCTCCGAATATGTAATCAAAGTATTTGTTGATCTACACAAAAAAGGACATATCTATCGCGGTCTGCGCATGATCAACTGGGATCCGGAGGCCAAAACTGCCCTTTCCAACGAGGAAGTACAGTTCCACGAAGAGGATTCAAAACTCTATAAGGTCCGCTACAAAATAGCCGGAACGGAAGACGAATGGGTGACTATTACCACCACACGTCCTGAAACAATTTTGGGCGATACCGCTGTTGCCGTACATCCCGACGATGAGCGCTATAAACATCTCATTGGCAAACAGGTGATTGTGCCTATCAATGGCAGAGTTATTCCCATTATTTTCGATGCCTATGTTGAAATGGAATTTGGAACAGGTGCGCTGAAGGTGACTCCCGCCCACGATTTGAATGACAACGATTTAGGTGTTCGCCACAAATTGCAAAGCATCGATATTTTTAATGACAATGGTACTTTGAGTGACCTTGCCGGATTTTATGTCGGCATGGACCGCTTCGATGTGCGCAAACAGATCGTCCGCGACCTGAAAGCGCAGGGACATATTGTTGCCATCGAAAATTACAAAAATAAAGTGGGCCGCTCCGAGCGCACCGGCGCTGTTGTTGAGCCACGTCTGAAAGAACAGTGGTTCCTGAAAATGGAAAAACTTTCGGCAATGGCCCTGGCCGCTGTGGAAAACGGAGATGTAAATTTCTTCCCTGACCACATGGTCAATATGTACCGCAACTGGCTCAAGCCCGAAAATGTCCGCGACTGGTGCGTTTCGCGCCAACTGTGGTGGGGGCAGCAGATTCCGGCCTATTATACAAAAGACGGAAATATGGCAGTAGCCGAAACAGCGGAAGAGGCATTGGCAATATTGAACAGGGATGGCGGCAATTACAAAGCAGAGGACCTGAAACAGGATGAAGATGTGGTAGATACCTGGTTCTCCTCCTGGCTATGGCCGATTGCCGTTTTCGACGGATTTGAGAACAAAGAGGAATTGAAATACTATTATCCGACCAATGTTTTGGTAACCGGTTGGGACATCATGTTTTTCTGGGTAGCGCGCATGATTATGGCGGGTTACGAGTGGGCAGGCGAACTTTTGGGTGAGGGCCACGAAGTGAAACCTTTCAACGACGTGTATTTTACAGGTATGGTGCGTGATTCTTATCGCCGCAAAATGTCCAAATCACTGGGCAATTCGCCCGATGCTATAGAGCTTATACAGAAATACGGTGCTGACGGTGTCCGCTATGGTATGCTGTCCTGTGCTGCTGCAGGAAATGACATTGTTTTCGACGCACCTTTCGATCAGAAAACCAAGAAAATTTTGAACGAAAGCAAAATGTGCGAATTGGGCCGCAATTTTAGCAATAAAATCTGGAATGCACAGAAACTGGTTACAATGTGGCAGGTTGTTGATGCTGAACCTTCGGCAGTGAACCGCTTTGCCATGAAATGGATCGAACAGAAACTGAACGAGTCACTCGAAACAATCAATGCCGGATTTGACAGTTACCGCCTCTCTGAAGTGGTAATGGGCATGCGCAGCCTTATTTGGGACGATTTCTGTTCCTGGTATCTCGAGATGGTCAAACCCGCATTCGGACAGCCGATTGACCGCCCGACTTTGGAATTTACCATTGGTATTTTCGAGAAAATGATGACATTACTTCATCCTTATATGCCTTTCGTGACAGAAGAGGTTTGGTCGGTATTGCGTGAGCGTGCTGCCGGTGACGACTGTGTGGTGAGCAAATGGCCTGAAGGCGGTGCTTTCGATGCCAAATTCCTGCAATCGGTAGAGAAAATGAAAGAGGTACTGCAGAACTGCCGCGAGGTACGTGCCAAAAATCAGCTGACTGAAAAAGAACTGCTGAAAATGATGGTAAAAGACAGCGAATCGGCCCAAAACTTCCTTGCTGACGAGGGACTGAAAGCCACAATCATTAAACTCGGATATTTGGAATCTATCACGATTACAGCCGAAGAGGTGGACGCAACTTCCTTCCTTGCCGGAACAGAACAGTATTTCCTGCTTTTCCATAAAGAAGTAAACCTTGAAGAGGAAATTGCCAAAATCCGTAAGGAATTGGAATATTTACAGGGCTTTGTTATTTCAATCGGCAACAAACTGAGCAATGAAAAATTTGTTCAAAACGGAAAGCCCGAAGTTGTTGAGAACGAACGCAAAAAATTGTCGGACGGTCATGCAAAAATCAAATTGCTGCAGGATGAGTTGGATAAGTTGGTAAATGTGTAAGCGTAGAAGGTATAAAGTAGATAGTATAGGGTATTGTAAAAAAGACATTTTCTTAGGAATTGTTTGCTCTTTGAAACATATAGCTCTGATAATTTAGCTTCAATTCTTTTTGAAGAGAGGAATCCCCGCAGGGGTTATAAAACAGAAGCTGGCTTTTTACTGCAGCTGATTATTGACAATTGGGCTTCCCCTCTTTTTTGAGAGAGGGGATACCCGTAGGGAGGGGTGAGTTAGCCTAAAGTTATAAAATAGAAGCTGGCTTTTTACTGCAGCTGATTATTGACAATTGGGCTTCCCCTCTTTTTTGAGAGAGGGGATACCCGTAGGGAGGGGTGAGTTAGCCTAAAGTTATAAAATAGAAGCTGGCTTTTTA
>CAINVS010000119.1 GCA_903854205.1 uncultured Bacteroidota bacterium
AAGCGGTATTAGAAAAATTGGACATCATCATGGAAAATGTCCCTATTGGATTTTTGAAGATGTTGCCGACAAAGGTTTGTCATGCCATAAAAAGTTAATCCGTCATATAGACAGTCTGGAATATCCCTATCAGATAGGATGTTGTGATGGATATTCAAGAGCTGTAACAGACTACAATACGACACTTGAGTATTACAATAAATTCAGCCTGCAGGGATCGGAAAGAGAAACTGAATTTGCAAAAATTGATCATCCTACACCTGTAATTAATAGAGTAGTGCTGTATAAAACACTTCTTTTACCTGAAATGACTTTAGTGAAAATTCCGCAAAAGAAAGACACAGTTTTAGCAGTGAATCAAAACACTTTACCTGAGATAAGTAAAGATTATATTCAAAAATGCAAACCCAATAACATTCTATTCCTGATTGATGTAAGCGGATCAATGCAGGGAAAAGATAAATTGGAACAATTTAAACAGGATCTGTATAGCATTGCCGGGTTTATGCGGGAGGAGGACCTTATTTCTATAGTCAGTTTTGAAGGGAAGGCTATATTGCAATTGAAAAAATCTACTGTACTCAACCGAAATAAATGGGAAAAGGCTATTGATAATTTAAAAAGCTCAGGTGGAACGCATTTTGATGATGGTTTGGCATTTGCTTATGACTACATGCAGCAAAATCTGGAATCTCATTATAACAATAGAATTCTTTTGATTTCTGACGGAGAATTTGAAGTGAGTGAGAAACTTAAAAAAATGGTAGCAGATGCATTAAAGAACAACAGGATTGTCTTCAGTGCATTGCTATATAATTCCTTGGCCCAAGTTTATCCGAAAATACAGGAACTAACCAATAGTGGTGGAGGAAGCTACTCACTTATTAGCGGCAAAAGTGATGGAACATTGTTGCTTTTCAAAGAGTTTGCTGTCTTAAAATAATAAAGGGCTGAAAATGCTCAGCCCTTTATTGTAAGATGTATCAGTTGGGTATTAACCCATTGCCTGTACGATATCATACTTTGTGATGATATGTCTGATGCCTGCTTTATCTACTGCGATAACTGCAGGAATTTTTTCATTGAAATAATAACTCAATTTTTTCAAAGGCAAAGTTTCGTCCACTTCTGGAAGTGCAGTCGACATTATTTCACTCAAATGTTTTTCACTGTTTCCCAGTGGATTTTCCAAAAGGCTAGTTAGAATAACACTTTCGGTAACTGCGCCTACAATTTTACTGTTCCCATCTATAACGGGAAGTTGAGAAATATCATTTTCCTTCATGTATTTCAGCGCATCTTTCACCGTCTGATTTGCATTCAATGTTAGAAGTGCTTTATTGCGTTTTTTTGCAATAATATCTTTTACAGTCAGTTCGTCATCGAGAAATCCACGGTCGCGCATCCAGTCATCATTAAACATTTTACCTACATAACGACTGCCGTGGTCGTGGAAAAGTACAACTACAACATCATCTTTTGTTAATTTTGATGCCAACTGTTTTACACCCATTATAGCAGATCCAGCTGAGTTGCCAACAAATATACCTTCCATACGTGCAAGGTTTCTTGTTCCGATGGCCGCATCTTTATCTGTTACCTTTTCAAACATATCAATTACTTTGAAATCAACATTTTCAGGTAATATATCTTCTCCAATTCCTTCTGTTATGTAAGGATAAATTTCATTCGGATCAAAAATACCTGTTTCGTGATATTTTTTAAAAACTGATCCATAAGTATCTATACCCCAAACTTTTATATTAGGATTTTGTTCTTTTAAATATTTACCCACACCTGAAATTGTTCCCCCTGTGCCAACACCTACCACAAAATGGGTAATTTTGCCTCCAGTCTGTTCCCAAATTTCAGGACCTGTACTTTCATAATGAGCAAGACGGTTTGACAAATTATCATATTGATTGCACCAATAGGAGTTTGGAATTTCTTTACTCAATCGTTCGGCAACGGAGTAATAGGAGCGGGGATCTTTAGGCTCAACATTAGTTGGACACACTATAACTTCTGCACCTACTGCTCGAAGAATATCAATTTTCTCTTTTGACTGTTTATCGGTTGTGGTGAAAATACATTTATAGCCTTTGACAACTGAAGCAATAGCCAAACCCATACCGGTATTACCTGAAGTACATTCAATAATAGTGCCGCCGGGTTTTAAATCGCCCCTTGCTTCTGCATCCTGAATCATTTTCAAAGCCATTCGGTCTTTTACAGAATTACCGGGATTGGTAGTTTCTACTTTTGCCAAAACCAATGCTGGAACCTCGTCCACAATGCTGTTCAGTTTTACCAAAGGTGTATTACCAATGGTTTCCAAAATATTCTTATAATACTTTGCCATAGTTTTTTTATTGTATTTGATGTTTCAATGATTTTGGTCGTAAAAATACAATTATATTATTTCAAAACTTAGTTTTATAAATAAAAAAACCGACAGCAATACAAACTGTCGGTTTAAACCAATGAATATTTGGTATAGTATTTAAATAGAATTACTCTTCTATGATTTTTATTTCAATACGTCTGTTCTTTTTTCTGTTGGCTTCTGAACTGTTTTGTGCCAGATTCATACCACTGCCCTTTCCTTCTACCACCAATTGAGAAGCTTTAGCGCCCTTACTGATTAGGTAACTCGCAACTGATTGCGCTCTTGATTTTGAAAAAATTCTGTTTGTATTTTCATCACCTGTGTTGTCTGTATGACCTGATATTTCAAGTTGAAGATTGGGCTTTTCTACTAACTGTTTAGCGAGTGCATCAAGAGAAGTGAAGGACTCCCCTTTAAGCTTTTCCAAACCGGTTTCAAATTCAACATCTTTCAAAATAAGTCTCTCTCCTTTTTTTAAATCCGAACCGGGATTGTAATTCTTAATGCTTATTTCTTTAAACTCTTCCAAAGATACCATGTCTAGGTATATATAAGTGCAGAGTTTTCCTTTTTTTTCTTCAACTTCTTCGTTTTCTTCGTTCTCAGGTTTTTCCGCTTTAGCCATTCGTTTTTTGAAATTACTAACGTTGTTATCTTTGAAATTGCCAATCATGATAAATGTTTCCCCACCTTTGGCTGTATATACTGCACTGATTTCCTGCCATTGATTTTGCTCCTTGATTGGTGACTGATCATTATTGAGCAATTTTAATGAAGGCATATCAATAGAAATATAACCCTCTATTGCTGCAAAATTGGAGTCGGTCAAAACAATACCAAGTTCATCAATAGGTGTATTGCAAAAACGAATAGGAAGTCTGGTTCTTATTTTAACCGAGTATCGCATATTTGCCTCCAAGGGTTTTAATAGTTTACCCTGAAGATATTCACCCTCTATGTCAATTCCCATGCCTGCATAAACTTTACCTGCTGCAGGATTTGGAAGTTTCATCCCCTGAATATAGGATTTTTGATCAAGGCTCATCTGGCAACTTGGATTAATAAAAGAAGGAGCCCCAGCAAGCGCCACCCAATCAGTAGGAATTGAAGTTTGTTCTGTCTCTCCGTCGCATTTTACACCATCTTCAAAAGAACCATTGATGACTAAATTTTGCGCCCCTAAATATATAGGTGTAATAATTAAAAATGCAGTTAGAAGATTATAGTATTTTTTCATTGGTTTTGATTTAAGTTTTGCAAATATTATAACGCAGTTCTCTTATCAAAATTACAAATTCTCAATATTATTTTCGAATTCTAAAATATAATTATTCAGATTCTGCAGTTAGATGAGACGGAAATAATACGAATATCTGTAAAGTAAATGAAAGTCAATATGATGTATTGTAAAAAGAGTTTAAATAGAATATCAAACAAATAAGATATCGATATTATTTTCAAACAAAAGTGTAAATTTGTTTGGAAGAGTGGTTTAAAGTCCTACCTTTGCGTAAGCATTTCTGATCGAAAGAGCAGTAAAGCGGTGGTTGCAAAATACTAGGACAAAAAATCCTAGTAATTTTTTTCCAAAAAAGTTTGGGAATTAAAAAA
>CAINVS010000120.1 GCA_903854205.1 uncultured Bacteroidota bacterium
CATTTTATCGTATCAAAATAAAATGCGTTTAATTGTTCAATATCAAGTTCTTTCTCTTTAGTTTTCAATTGACGAACGGTAAAGGGTTCATTCACCATCAGCAATTCCAATTCCCCTTCAAATATGGCAATCTGTTTCTGATTGACAATCTGCTGAAGTAATTGTTCTCCGGATGCCCTTTCCAAAAGTGTCAATCTCAATTTTTCAATTTCCGCTTCAGTGTCAGCAATTTTTTTATATAATTCCTCCGGATCTGTCGGTATCTCTATATCCCCCTGTATTTGAGGCTGTTCTTTATGCAAAATATAGACGAGACGCTGACTGAGCTGCTGATATTCCATCTGCAGGTTCTGCATCTGTTCTTTAAGGTTTTCCTTTTCCGTTTGATCCTCAGTAGCTTCCGATTGTTCCTTAATGTCTTGTATCTCAGTTTGCATTAGCGCCAAAATAAGCGAACTGCTATAGGAAGGTGCCTGATAAACCTTTCTTTTCCATTCATTTATTATGGCAATCCGCTGACGTTGAGTGACCTGTGTAGCATCTTTTAACAAGATCTGCAGATAGTCCCGCATTATAAAGGGTCTGTCGGCCGATTGAATAATATATTTTAAAAGCGCTTCTTTTGCCACAGACATGCGCTCGTCACCCAAGGCTATGCCAAGGTCAGTAATATATTTTTTAATGATAGGCATAGTTCTGGCACCGATCATCAGTACAATTTCCCAGAAAACAGCATCGGAAAATTCCAAACTCAATCTGCGTCTTGCGGGCGGATTGGACAAAACTGTTTCCAACAGTTTTTGAATCGCTGAAGGCTGTTTGGTCATCAGTTCCAAAAGCAGTTGTTCCATAGCTGCAGCAGAGCTGTAGCCGGCTTTAAAAGCAATATCTGCAAAAATTCCTTTTAGGATGAAATCTGATAAAACTTCGTATTTTTTATCTTCAGGAATGACAAGCCCTTCTTCCTCCTGTTTGCGTTTGAATGCTGTTTCCAGCAATTCCTTTTCAACTTCCAATATGTCTTTATCTCCTGTAAGGGGCTTAACAATATCGGCAAAAACGCTGAGCCGGGCTCCCTGATTGTTATTGGAAAGATTGGTGATATAATCGAGCAGGGTGGATGGAGAAATGTTAAATTCCTTTCCGATTTCAGTAACGACAGCTTTCACAAAGCTCTGCGGATTGAGCGCTGTAAGTGTTGTAAATAAGATTTCAGTGACTTTGCTCCATTTAAAGGATTTGACAGGAACAGCATTCAGACTCGGCAGAATCTTCGATTCGATGATCTTTTGCAATAAGAGGGCAACGGAAACGGCGAATCCGGCAAAATTTGGAAAAAGTGTTATGAGTACTTTCTCCAAAACTTCTTCACTCAACTGATTGATCAGACGCTGCCAGACCACAGGGTTTCTGCCGACACGGGAAAATGCCTGCCGCATTTTTTCGGAATCTTTTTCTGCAAATTCTTTGAAAATGCTTTCCACACTACTTTCACGATAAGCTTCGGCCCACCAGGGCACTGAGCCGTATTGCAGAAAAAAGATCAAAAAATCGAGTTTTGAATTTTCACTTTCTACACTGTCTTCCTTTTTTTCTTCAGTAGTTGATTTGATGGCTTCGGAAATCTGTTCAATATGACTGATCCGATCATCCAACTTTTTCAGTTCCTCCCGGATGTCATGTTCCTGTTTTTTCAGCGCCCGGCGTTCCTTGTTTTCCAATGAGAGATTCAGACTGTAGGCAATCTCGGCCAGACGGGCCTGCATCCGGCTTCTGTCGCGCAGCAGCAGGGCCAGACTATGGTCAAATTCACTGCGAAGTTTTTGTCTCTGTTGCGGAGTGATGGCTTTTTCAAAGGCTTTAATCAGCTTTTCCTGCAATTTTTCAAAATCGGCTTTCAGTTCTGAAAGCTGCTTTCGGATTTCTTCCTGTTGAAACAGCGCTTCTTCTGTCTGAATCTTGCGCAGGCTGTTCAGCTGTTTTTCCAATTCACTGCGCTTTTCGGCAATACCGGCGGCACTTTCAGGTGTAGTAATGCCCATTTTCTGCATTTCTTCCTGCAGTTCGGAGAGTTGGCGACGCAACTGATTGCGCTCTTTTTTGAGCGTTGCTTTTACTTCAGCACTAAGGCCTTTTTCTTCCAGAAGAACTTTCAGTTCGTTGATTCGGGATTTTAGGGCCTGTTGTTTTGCCTTTGCTTCCTTTCCATCTTTTTTAATATTTTTGATGCTCTCTGCTATTCCGGGCTCTATTTCATTGATGATGCGCAGCAGTTCACTTCGGGTCAGGTCATACTCCAGATTTGAGCGTTGCTGTATTTCCTGATAAAAAGCCGCCAATAGTTCTTTATAGGATTTTGATGATCCGGCGGCTGCTTTCTCCAAGGAACTGCGGGCAATAATTTCTTTTGAAAAACGGCCACGCTGACCGATCATCAGCTCAACAGCTGTTTGTCTTATACTTTGAGTGTTTAGGTTGGAACGCTCAAATTCTTTGATTATACCATCGAGAAAGCGGCGATTTTCTTCAGCAATGGGTTCCAAAAGCAGAAAAATC
Source organism: uncultured Bacteroidota bacterium (assembly GCA_903854205.1). Classification (GTDB taxonomy): domain Bacteria; phylum Bacteroidota; class Bacteroidia; order Chitinophagales; family Saprospiraceae; genus Saprospira. The sequence continues at coordinate 2,557 of CAINVS010000120.1, forward strand.
TGTTCGGTTGTAAACTGCAGAACAAGACGTCGGACGAAAGTCTCATTGCCCAGATGTTTTTCAATCATCCGTTGCAGGGGGATCAATTTTTTTAATGTCAGTCTTGTGAAGAGTTCCTGAACAGATTGGCGGCTTTCGGTGCTCGCCCAATAAGGAATAGAACCCTGAGAAAGGAAATATTCCAACACGTCTAGTTCAGAATACTGACCGCTGAATTCAGTTTTTACACCAGTCACATCACCTGTTACATCCTGTTCGTCAACATGTTTATATTTGCTTTGAATGGCTTCAATAATATACTGAGTCAGTTCTTTTTCGCTGTATTTTAATTTTTTGCCGCTGCCCAATTGTTCCAAAGCATATTCCAAAGCTGCTGACATGATGGCTCTGCTCACACTTTTTTGACCGCGCATTGCAGTGTATCGCTGTCCCAATCTGCGGCGCACAGTTTCTACCAGTTTCATAGCCTCTTTTCCGTGTTTTTGGTACAAAAGTGTCAAAAGCCGGTCAACGTATTTGCCTCTAAATTGGTAGATAATACGGTCAATCAGTTTATTTCTGTTTTTTTTGCTCAAATCAGTCACCATCTTAGCAACTCGCATGGGTGACTTATTCATCAGCTCTTCAAAGATCAGTTCAATCGACTGATTTTTATTGGATGCCCAGGAAGGGTAATGACCGTCTTCCAGGAAATTTTCCAGAATATTCCATTTTGAAACGCTGAGGCCCTTGCCGTCAGTGCTGCGTTCCAATTTGCCTCCAGAGGCTTTAATTATTTTTTCACTTATAACCTTTTTGGCTGTTGCGCTGAAATGTTTTTCGATATGACGCATCAGTTCACTTACATTTTTAAAGTCGACAATGTCTATTTTGGGCAATTCTATATCAAGTCTGTCCAGTTTTATTTGGACATCAGGCGGTACAAGCTCAGAAAAAATACGGTCGAGCAGCTCAGCTAGCTTTATTTTGTAGAGCTGAGCTAATTCATTCTGCATTGTTTTCAGATCCAATTGGCTGATATTCCCATCAATATTCAGGTTTATATTCTGTTTTTCGATGAGATGCTGTTGAGTAACGTTTTTCAAAATATAGTTAAATAGCGGATTTGTTAAGGCCTATTGCGACGTTAATTTACAAATATAAATAAAAAAAA
>CAINVS010000121.1 GCA_903854205.1 uncultured Bacteroidota bacterium
TATTAATGCAAAAAATCAAAATTTGGTTCCTTTTTTTAAAACGATTTGGACTGTTTCAAATAGGAATTTTCAAATAGTTTTTGGGGGGTTATTGCGAAAGAGAAGTAGAGATTGTCATCCCGCCATTCCATTTATAAAAGTTTCCACAAAATCCATTATTCGCTGCAAAATTCTATCAGCTAATTTTTTGCGTTGCAGGAGACCCGGTTTTTGTCCTTCAATTAAATCCAAGACTTCATCTGTCAACGGTTGTCTTTCAGCAAATAAATAATTTTCAATAAGTTTTTCAGTCTTGTCTGATGAAAGGTTTTCTTCATTCACTAAATCTATAAAAGCGTTTTTTTGCTCCAAATTCCAAAAAATTTGAAATTCATCCGACAAGTCTTCTATATCTTTTATGCCTACCAAATGCACTTTCATAAATTTCTCTATAAGTTCACGTTTGCTTCGTAAACTTACTTCGGTATTGAGCAGATTTAAGATTTGTTTTTCAATTTTTTCTTTATCCTCCTCTTTTCCTTGCATTTTCAACTTCATTAACAGCTGAATAATGTAACTCACATTGATATTGTCCATGCGGATAAGCTCCAACTCAAAGTCAATATCTTGCAGGATGGAAATTTTCTCTTTTTGGTCTTTATGGTTAATATGATCTTTTAAATCTTGGTATTTGCTGCTGTAATCCCAAAATTCCTGTTCACTCAGGGCCAAATCTTCCCAAGAAAACTCCGTATAGTGACACATTTTTTTGTGCAATCGCATCAGTGCTCTATAAGTCAAAATAAATTTCATCTGTTCGTCTTCGGTATATAAATCATCTACCGATTGTACTTCCGGCGCTATAGCCAGCAATTTTTCCACTTCTGAATTAAATTTTTCTATATAAAAAATATTTTTTTGTTCATAGCATTAATTTATAGTTCCACCTCCGTTGTTTGCAAATTCATTACCTATTTTTTAACAAATTTTAATTGTTCTATCTTTCCCTGACTATCTGCAAATTGAATAATATACATTCCTTGTGGATAATCTTTTACGCTAATCTCACGAGTCCCACTGCTATTCAATGTCAAGTCATTCAAATTTAACAATACACGACCATTCATATCTAAGACACGTAAGCTTACTTTGTTGTTCAGATTGCTTCCAATATATTGCAACTTCAATAAATCGGAAGTCGGATTAGGATAAAGTGTGTAACTATCTGATGATACTAGCGTTTCTTCTTTTAATTTTTTCGCACTTTTTTTCGAATTTGGTACAATTTCAAAGCTAACATTTCCATAAGGAACATTGTATTCTTCTCCATTTATATATTGGCGAAGATGCACAGTAAAAGGTATTTCATGTGTATAAGATGAACTACCATTAAAATCTAAAAAGATAGAACTTCTTTCTTTAGCAGCAAAGTCAATATTTTTTAATAACATAGCTCCTGTTCCATCAAATGTAACAGTTCTATTTTCCTCATTAATGCTTGTATAAGTGCCATCACTTCCATTAGCTACCCAACGGTCGAACAGACTGCCTAAATGTACTGTAATACTACCGGCCGCCGACATATCTCCAGAAAAATGTGGATTAATGGCTCTTTCATTGATAAGTTGAATGTCAAAGTTTCTTGTAAAACTTTCTGCATTGCCCACAAGTACTTGACGACGTTGGCGATAATCACCCGGACGAAAATCAGTTAGCGAAAAATTTCGTGTTACAATGTTGTTATTATTTAAAATATTGGTTTTAGCTAATACAACTTCAGCTGTTGTCATGCCATAAGGAGCTGTAATACTTTCTGTTATGCGTGCTAAATAGCAAACATCAACTGCCGACAGGCTAGGGTCATAGGCATTAGGTGCGATGGGATACCAAGGTAAATTGGCAATAAATGCTTCTCCCGGCTCCAACTGAGGGACAGCAATCGGTGCATTGGGCGAAGCTGTAATTTCTCTGCCTCCTGCAACCGATAAACCACCTGTTCCGATAACATTTGTGCTTGTCCAATCTACATCCCAATCTTCTCCTGTACTGCTTTTTGTCCAGTAAAGATTTAAGTTCATCCCACTGGAAGGGGAATTGGCACAGCCGATGTTGCGCACCTTTGCATAGACAAAGTTAGGGTTAGAACTAAAATACTAAGGATTCTCATGTGTCTCTATTCCGTCTTGTGTTTGGCGATTCCATACATCTGGGCTTTGCCAAATATTCCATTCGCGTGGATCCAGTGTGATTTGATTATTAGATTCATTGCCCATATCCATATAACTATCGCGCACAGCGAGGTCGTAAGTTGCAACACTGGAAAGATTGATTTCAATTTGTTTGGATGCTACTTTTTGTATCGGACTATTGTCAAAAACGGTTAGGTAATACTTCAATTGATGACTTCCCGTAGATGCAATGACTTCTGGTGTCGCAATATTGTACGCATCTAAGGTAGTTTGATTTCCAGCTAAAGCTTCCCATACATAAGTATATGGGGCTGTACCATTCTCTATCACAGGTGTCAAAATAGGATTTACCCCATTACTGCTTTGTCCCGGGCGACAGATAGTATTCAAATCAACACCCTTTATAGACATGGTTGTGGTATAAATACTGTTACAATCATGGTTCGATGCCCAAGAAACTGCCGAGCCCGCATCTAGTCGCCCAGCACCCAACTCTCCTACATATTGCTGATTTTCGGGAATGTTATAGATATTTACAGCCGTGGATTTTAGGCCATATTCTAGTTGATAGGGTGTAAGACAGGGCTTAGTTGAAAGCATGAGTCCGCAGGTACCAGCTACCAAAGGTGCAGCAAATGAAGTCCCCCATCCTGTTCCATATCCTCCGTTGGGTTCTGAAGCACTTCTAGGGGTCGTTACTCGAGTAGTATAGCCAGGTGCCACAATATCAACCGCGCTATTATGATTATGCACTTCTAACGGAAAAATAGAACCCGCTGGATAGAAACCTACAAGGCCAGACCCAGTCCAAGCAACATCAATCGTATCATATTTTTGAATTACATTTTCATGCACATCTTTCCAATTCCATTTAATAGAGTCTGTTAAGCCCGGCCACCAACTTTTGACGCCATAATTCACATCGCAGCCCACAGAGGATACCGAAATATTGTGTGGATAAGATGCAGGGTAAACAAACCCTAAATCACAATGATTTTGCGTTAGCACTCTTTGGTTCGATCCATTTTTGCCAACTTTGAAGCCATTTGCAGCCCCAAAAACAGCGGTAGTGCCATTTTCATAAACCTCATCACTTACTTGCTTATTTTCTAAGTGATACAAACAGTCAGTATGATACCAGCTTGAATTCACAATTCTTCTGCCATCAACAGACATTTGTAATACATTAGGAAGTCCTGTATAAGATACATCCAACTTACAATTAAACCCAATACCTGATATACCCTTATTATTATTAGCCTGCGCAGCCGCTGCGCCTGCTACAAAAGTGCCGTGATTACTGTTATTCGCAGCTGAACCACGTACCTGAATAATTTGATTGTCCAAATCTTCATGTAAGGTATCAAATCCTATATCAGTTATACCAATTACCACATTGGGGTTGCCAGTTGTTATATCCCAGGCATTTTTGGCGCGAATGAGATCCAAGTCCTTTTGTCCATTTACCTGAGGCGCCAGTCCATAATCATTAGGGGTATAAGTGGGGGTATGTGTCGGAGCGATTACTGCTTGCTGAAAAAGCGACGCATCTGCCTCTTGCAGTTGCTGCATGAGTTGTATATTGTTACATTCTACCAACCAAACTCTTTTGAGGGATATAAGGCGAGCTGTAGGGTACGCTGGTTCGAATTTATAAATTTCATAATTCGCCAACACTTGGTTGATGGATGCATCTGAAAAAACAGGATAAACTCTTGTTCCTATCTTATTGATACTGACAATTTTGCCGGCATCCATAATGCTGATAGTAAATTGCGGATTATCTTGTGTAAGGGCACAAGAATAACAGCCTAGTAGCAGAGCTACCAGCAAGATAATTTTTTTCATAATAAGAGTCGCTTAAAGTTTATAAATGGATTGTTTGCTTATTATTTTTTGATTATTCCGTATCAAAACATGGTAAATACCTGTGGGAAGTAAATTCATGTTGATAGCTGATGTGGTAGTTTTAAAAATAAGCACACCTAAATTATTATATATTTCAATGTGAAAGGTTTCTATAGTGCTTTCTATATAAAGAATATCTATTACTGGATTGGGATAAAGTTTTACAATATGTGATGGTGACACAAAAATAGGACTGGCATTATCGGGAAATACATCACAGCTGAGGTAGACCATGCTAAGATAAGTCTGTACTGTATCTTTATAAGCACATATAAGATCAAACTCTTGCATAAACCCAATATTTTGTCTATAAATAATCCCCAAATTGCAGCCCACCCCTTCTATGAAAGTAAAATAATTATCAAAACGTATAATTTTTTGTCCATTTTCATAATAAACACTATCCACGACGTGTAAGCCGGTTGGTCCATTGCCAATATTAAAGGTATCCCCTACCTGCAAGGAAAAATCAAAGGCTAACTGCACACTAGTATCTGTCCACACCTCTAAAGTATCCCATTTAGACTTATACCATACTTCCCCAGTTGTGGTGTCCTCTGCTAAAAAGCCCCCAGGATACCAAACAGTACCGCCTGGATCGGGTGTACAAACTATTTCTTTCCACCATTTTCCAATAAAAAAAGTATCCTGTGTTGTATAGATGGTATCTTGTAAGACACCAAAAAGGTTCCCCCATTTAATGACCCATTCGGTACTATTTTGACCAAATAGCGACTGGTATTGAGCTTTAGCAGGTGATATACAATAAAGGAAGAGTAGAATAAAGAGAGAGAGGGTGATGGTTTTCATGGTATATATGTTTTTGCTTAATGTTCTGTAATACAAAGAAAAGAAAAGAAAAGA
>CAINVS010000122.1 GCA_903854205.1 uncultured Bacteroidota bacterium
ACTTAAGGAATATCCGAATATAAAGGATGTGCGTTATGCTGAGGCCAATCAGGGCGGTGATGGTCAGACTATTGTGGAGTTTGGGTAGGGTGGATAATTTATCTAAAATTGCAAAACCTTAACTTACCTGATAACAAAAGTAATAAAATGGCTCATAATACAAAAGTTTACGGATACATTAACGGTGCGACATGGAAAACCGAAGATTTTTACAGACTTCACAGACTGAATACTGAAATAATTGCTTCTTTACCCGAAACCGACAATGATTTTCCATATTTAAACAGGAGTATGTTTTCAATTCCTGACGAACAGGGTGTTTTCAGACAACAAATCATAACATTTGGTGCAAGCTATAAGACCCTTGAGCATGAGTGGGATTTATGGCTTGAAAAATTTGAAAACATTTTAAAAAAACTTTATTGGTGGGACGCAAAAATTCATGCAGACTTTGAGATTATGGGGCAATATGTCTATGAATGGGAAATCGACTTTAATGAAAGAGAACAGAATTGGTGGGCAGAATCACCTAAACCAATTTCAAAATGGACTTTTAACAGTAACGGCCAAGAAAATTTTAAATCAAATGGTAAAGCCCTGCAAAACCATTAATATTGCACAGATTTTTCAGGAAACACAGCGTTTTTATCGTTTTTTCTCTCCAAAAAGTGAAACAAGAGCACTTTATCCCACACTGTATAATATTTTCAGGGACATAGATTTTGAAAAGCAGCTTTTGCTGAGGCCAATCAGGGCGGTGACGGTCAGACGATTGTGGAGTTTGGGTAGATAAAAAAAGCAGACTATTTAAATTTGTAATTAAATTCATAAGAAGTATAAACGCTGCTTTCCTATAGGATAGTGGCGTTTGGGTTTTATTATTTATGCGAATCAAGGGTTGAAATATATTGAAAAGTATTGATTTTATTTAAAAAAACTAAAAATTACGAGCCGAAGGCACCGTTTCAGAACGTCGGAAGCACCTGCAGATTCAGGTCTTTCTCCCAAATTTTTAGTTTTCTTTTTTTGCCACCCCATTTGAAGATAGTATTGCTGTTTATGATACCTGTTTCAAGCCCGATCAGGGTATTCGGAACTTTGAAGGTAGAGGCAGGAAGAAAGACTTTTTTAGTCAAAGCAAAATCATTGGAACAAAAATATTTTCCTTTTTCAACATCGAAAATTAAGATGGAGCCGCTTATTTTTGAAGAATCAAGCAGTTTTTGCAATTGTGGGTCAATTATACTGCCATTGATTTTTTTAACATGATCTTTTTCAGAAATACCCTTATTGTTGGTAAACATGCAGGAGTTTGTTATAATTGTAAAATACAGCAGATAATAAAAAAATTGTTCTCATAAATTCCGTTTAAAGCTATTTCGAATTTTTGGGGAAAAGTCGTAATTAGAAAAGAAGTATTTCTTTAATCTTAGATGTCATTTCAAGCCTTTGAGCTTCTTTGAGAGATTGTTTTTACTTTAAAACAAAATAATAAAGCTGTATTTCTATTTTTGTAAATTAACTTATTTTCACAGCGTTAAAAACTGAAATTAAAATAATTTTCTATGCAGTTTTTTCTTTTTTCTTTGCGTCCAGCTGTGAAAATGATCTTATTTTGTATTAGTAAAACTATTTTATTTCCGCTCATATTCATGAAAAGTGTCTTGGAAGTGAGAAAAATATGGAGTCAGAAGGCTGCTTTACAAGATTGAGCCTATTAGAAATAGATATTATGATAAGATTATCAATAAATTTGTCATTAAAAATTGCGCAACTGCCTTGAAAGTTTATAATATCTAATTACGATATGTTTGCAGTTTTATCCGAATAATTGTACTTTTATCCAAATCAGTATCATTGTCCAAAATAAAAATAATCACAAAATATACAAAAAGCTATGGATTTCAATAGTTTATTCCGAAAAAAACCATTAAACGTCGTTCTGAAAGAAGGTGGTGACGGCGAGGGTCCTGGAATGCACAAAGTCCTGACAGTTAGGGATTTAACATTTTTTGGTATTGCAGCAATAATTGGAGGCGGTACTTTTAGTGCAATTGGAAATGCCTGTTTCAGTGGGGGGCCTGCAGTTATTTTACTTTATATTATATGTGCTGTAGCCTGCGGTTTTACAGCTATGTGTTATGCTGAATTTGCCGCACGCGTTCCTGTTTCAGGATCTGCCTATACATATGCCTATGTTTCCTTTGGTGAATTATTTGCCTGGATTATCGGTTGGGCCTTACTTATGGAATATTCCATCGGAAATATATATATTGCTTTTTCATGGAGCGGTTATTTTACGAATCTTTTGGAAGGTATAGGACTGTATATGCCAGAATGGTTGACAATCAACTACACTGCTGCGAGCCGTGCATTTGCAGAATCATCAGTTTTCGCAACAGAATCTGCACAATATTTAGCCGGAAATACGAAAGGGTTAATGGAGGATGGTGCTTTTATGAGTTGGATGAACAGTGAATCAGTAAAAGAAGCAATAAAAGGAGGTAAAGTACTTTCGGAGCTTGTAACAACTGAACAAGCAACCTTGTCCGGATCAGAAGGCTATAAAGCAATTGCCTCAGCTCCAAAAATTGGAGGATTAGCACTTGTATTTGATCTTCCGGCAGTTATGATCAATATTATGATCACTGCTCTAGTCTATTTTGGTACCAAAGAATCAAGAAATTTCAGCAATGCAATGGTGGTCATAAAGCTTGCAATAGTAGCTTTGGTAATTGCTGTAGGTGTTTTTTATATTGATATCGACAACTGGACACCTTTTATGCCAAATGGTTTCAGTGGAGTTATGGGTGGAGTTTCTGCTGTATTTTTTGCCTATATCGGTTTTGATGCGGTTTCTACTTTGGCAGAGGAAGCTAAAAATCCTCAAAGAGACCTTCCTAAAGGCATGATTTATTCTTTATTAATTTGTACTGTTATATATATTATTCTTGCATTGGTCCTTACCGGTATGGTTTCCTATACCGTTTTAGGAGTAAATGATCCCTTGGCTGAAATTTTTGCTTTAAAAGGAGTTAAATGGATGCTTTTTATTGTGTCAATTGCAGCTGTAGTCGCAATGACGAGTGTAATGCTGGTTTTCCAGATGGGTCAACCCAGAATTTGGATGACAATGAGCCGTGACGGACTTATGCCTAAAGCTTTTTCAAACGTACATCCAAAATATAAAACACCCGGTTTTGCCACAATTGTAACGGGATTTGTTGTAGGTGTACCTATGTTCTTTACCGATGAAAGTTTTATTTTGGATTTTACCAGTATAGGAACACTTTTCGCATTTGTGCTGGTTTGCGGTGGAGTGCTTATGCTTCCAGATCAGACTTTGGAGCACCATAATGAACCAACAAAAGGTAAATTCAGAATACCTTACATCAACGCTAAATATTATTTTCCATTGACCTTGGCTGTAATTTTTACTGTCTTGATTGTTCAATTTCCTGGCTTTTTTATTGATACCTTTGATTTTACAAAAGCACATCCGGAAAATAATATTCCTATGATTACCTTTTTTCTGCTTTGTATAATTATGAGTGTATTGTCATTCCTCAAAAATTTATCACTGATACCCGTTTTGGGCCTTATTTCCTGCTGCTATCTGCTTACAGGTATGGCTGCATCTAATTGGCTCTGGTTCGGTGTTTGGCTTTGTCTCGGATTATTGATTTACTTCCTTTACAGTCGTAATCACAGTAAATTGGCAAAAGCACAGGTATAAAAAACAAAGCCGCCCGATTTTTTTCGGGCGGCTTTATATCAAATAGTAAGGATTTTTTTGACTAAAACAATTTATTGAGCATACCGCCCAAATCGTCCATGATATTTCCGTCGCCGTTTCCATCTAGAAATCCAAGTATATTATTTGCCTGAGGATTCTGTTGTTTAATCTGTTCTTTTTCACCCTGGAGGTATTGTTGCAGATCATTTGAATTCATGCCATTCTGTTGTTTTACCGTACCCATTTGACTCATAAGGAGCGGAGCAAGCATAGTCATCAGAGAGCTTGTAGACTCTTCGCTTATGCCGTTTTTTTGGCTAATTTGCTGAGTTATTTGCTGTTGTTGATTACCGAAAATATGCTTAAGAATGCCGGAACTGTTAGATCCGCCCATACCGCCCAACAAGCCCATTATATTAAAATTGCCGAAGGCATTAGCGCTATGGTCTTTTTCCAATGCATTGTTTAGTGATTCAGCACCTTGTGGCGTAGCAGTATTTTTGCTCATAGCGCCTATCATGGCTGAAAAAATATCATTTGACGCATTTTGTGTCTGTTCAGTGTTCTGGGCACCGATTTGTCCGCCAAGTTGCTGCAAAATATCTTGTGACATAAGACCCTGCATAAGATTGAGAAGATTCATAAATATGGTTTTTAGTTAAAAAAATCAATTAAGGAATAAAGTTCATGAAATAAGTTGGTATGTTTATCGATCATGATAAAATAAATATTTTTAAGAAAATAATTATGCGATATTTAGCATTAAAAAAATAAAAAATTGAATTGAA
>CAINVS010000123.1 GCA_903854205.1 uncultured Bacteroidota bacterium
AATCCTTCTTGTCTGTCCTGGGTCCAACACTTCAGTACGAGAATTAAATAACCACTGCAAAATTAAAACATTTTATAAACAATTAAAAATCATCTGTAAGATTGTCTGATTAATAGGGGGCTAGACCACATACATTTTAACATCCGAAAGCTAAACGCTTTTACGTTGAATAGCTTTGTCATTTTTTTTAAATCATTCGTAAAAACTTCAATGGATGAGTTCGCAATACTTTTCGGGATTTCATTTATATCAGTATTGTAAAAATATACTTCTTTTAGTTTTGGCAGTCCAAAAATCTCATTTGGTAAAAATCTAATTTTAATGCAAAAATTCAGAATCAATGTTTCCAAATTCCTTAATTTCCATATATCTCTTTGAATCTCTTGAAATGAATTAGCACATAAATCGAGTATTTTTAATTGTTCAAGTTCAAATACAAAGGATGGAATCTTATCCATCCCTATTACAGTGAGTTCTAACTTAGTTAGATTTCTTAAAAAACTTAAAGTTGTAGGCAGATATAAAGGTATATCTGAATAAATTGACAACTCCTTTAATCTCGAAATCAAGCATATTTCAGAAGGAATGATTGGATCATGCTCTTCTTTTATTTGTATTTCAAGTTTTTCTAAACTCAATATTTCATATACTTTTTGTGCAATCGGAATATTTAACCGACTGGTATTTTTAAGTAAATCCAAATAATTCCAAAGCTTTTCAAATTCATCCAAATGCAGGTCGCTCTGGTCATTATTACTTTCGGCAATAATAATTGCCAATTCAATATTTTCTAAACTTCCAGATTTGAAAAGAGAAATTAAATTTTCAGTTTCTTCTTTAGATAGCATGTTAATTTTTTAGTAGGCAGTAAAAAAGTGGGTTTTAAGAATAATCTAAGATACAACTATTTTCTAAATCTGCCTTTTGAAAATTACTTTACCGAACTGCTTCACTATAAGCAATAACCCATTTTTTGATTTAAGACGGTATACTTTTCTAAGGCCATTTCCTTCAATGTTCAATTTTTTCTTAAACAGTGTTTTTCTCCCATCCAAAATTTCCAATTCTACTTCAACAGCTTCACGAAGGTCATTTGAGATCCAGATTGTTGTTTTTTTGTCCTTTACTTCAGGAATCAGCGACAGCGGTGCATAGAGGACCTTCAGTTCATTGTGCAGCTGTTTCCAATTGCCGTACACATCGCGGCTGCTCCAGCTTGGGCCGGGCCAGCAGTCGTTGTATTGCCAAAAAAGGGTTCCCCAACAATGCCCCTTGCGCAGGCGATGCGCATCAATAGCCATTTGCATGGCCAATGCCTGTGTCTGCTGACTTTTGTTGACAAAATCTTCAAAATTAGAAGCCTTACCGAAATATTTTTCAGCATGTTTGGAAATCATGCCATTGCCCACATAGCTTTTCTGATGCCATTTCATTACTTCCGAATCGAGTGAAAGCTGACTTTCTTCGGTAAATTTTCGAATAGTACTCATTTCGGGTAAGGACTGAAAACCGTATTCCGACATAAATCGCCCTACATATTTCCGATAGTCCTCAAAATTATCCTTACCATGCCAGACACCCCAATAGTGCATGCTGCCGTAATTGAAGTTTTCCATTTTGCCCCAATTGCTAAGCGGCGAAGTAGGCGTGTAATAACGTCCCGGATCCAATTCCTGAATCTGATCAGGAATCATTTTGTGGAATAGCTGTTCATAATCCTGCCGTATTTTAGCAGAATCTGCCGAACTGTAACCCAGACTTTTCTGCCAGCCCCAGTTGAACCAGGCGACCTCCATCTCGTTATTGCCGTTCCAAAGTGCAATGCAGGGATGATGCCTCAGGCGCGCAATCTGTTCCCTGACTTCCGTTTTTACATTATTGACAAAGGCTGAATCGCCCGGATACATGCTGCCGGCAAACATAAAATCCTGCCAGACCAGTATGCCC
>CAINVS010000124.1 GCA_903854205.1 uncultured Bacteroidota bacterium
AAATCTTCAGCTACAATATAAAAGTCTTTAAATCTTGTATCTGCAATTTGTCGCCTAAACTCTTCAAATTCAGCTTGCTTGCAAACTTCACTAAAACTTATAAATTTGATGTAGGAGTTTACTAATTTGCAATTCGTAAAAACAGGAAAAAGTATTTTTTTAAATTCACATGAATAAAACTGGCAGTCTACAAATCTGAAAAACTCAATATTTTCCTTAAAATAAACCTTTTTAAAAATACAGTTTACAAATATAAGATCGGAGTCTTTAAAGTAGATATTATAATCACTAAAATCAAAATCTGTCACTTTATTTTCGGTAAATGACTCAGTATATCTAAAGCCCATTTTTCTCAAAACATCAACTATTCCAAATCTATTGACTTCAGAACTAAAATATAAATTCAATAACCATTCTATTTTTTCTTTTTCCATAGATATATGTTTTTTAGTTAAAGCAAAAAAGTAGGAAACCCAAGGGTTCCTTACAAAATCATTCTAATAGTTTAATCAATAATTCTTCATAAAAAGATCTTCCCAATCAAGTTCGGGAGTATCTTCCTCTTCCAAATCATCATCAAATTCATCTTCGAGATAGATTTCATTTTTAAATAATTCAAAATCGTCATCAAAAATTGCATGTTCCATATTTACGTCATCAAAAATTGTATCCACCATCTCGGCATTATCAAAAATAGTATTTTCCAAATTTGCAAAGCTAAAATCGGCTCCGATCAAAATTGCTCCGCTAAAATCCACATCTTTTAAGTTAGATCCCCTGAAAGAGGCATAGCTGAGGTCGGCATTTCTGAAACTTGAAAATTCGAGGTCTTTACCATCAAAGTTTTCGGCTACAAGAAAACAATTATCAAAATTTTGGCAGCTGAGGAAATAAAAATATTTAATGTTTTCTCTATTGAAGACTTTCATTTCCTCAAAAAATTCATCAATTGCATTCGGCTCGTTGTTTTCGTAGTAGTGATCATTAAAAATATCCTTGAAATAATCGGTACTATGAGTAAAATCGGCATCTGTTAAGTCCGCATTGTTAAAATTAACCCCTGTCAGTTCTGCCCCTCTGAAAATTGCCCCTTCCAGGTTGGCACCTTCAAAATCTGTTCCTCCAAGGTAAGACCTTCTGAAATCACAATCCTCCAAATCGCAACCCACAAAACTCATTTCCTCCATATTTTTTTCGGAGAAATCGAATTCGATAAAAACTTTTCCATCCAGATTAATCTCTGAAATTTCGTAGGTCCAGGAAAGTATGTCCAGATCGAATTTTTCGACAAGAGTTGCTCCGGTCAGAATATTTTGCACTTCATAATCGATACCAATATAATTAATAAAAAAGTAGGAAAGGTCTCCTCCAAATTCATTAGAAGCCGGCCAAATTTCAAGGTCAGATACATTGCAATCATATATCTTGCAGACCTCACCATCAAAGTATCTACCTAGATTACAATTATAGACAAAGCAGTCATAATAAGAAAATGCCTCCATTATATTTCTATCACTGATGTTACTAATTGAACAATTGCTTAAACTTCCTTTTAATCCCCTTAAGTCATTGTCACCGTCAAAATATTTACCTGACAGATCTACAAGTAAGTATAATTATGATTATTCCAAATAATATTGGTGATTATGCATATTTTAGAGCTGATTATTTAACCTGACAAAAATTTCAGAAACTTAGCTATTTCTTGTAATTTTGACTTTGATAAAAAGGCAAGAAAATAACCCATAACTCATATACCATGAATTTCTCCTCCCGCGTAAACGGTAAACTACTCATCAGTGCCGAATATTTTGTCATAGATGGCGCAACAGCCCTGGCATTGCCCACCCGCTACGGACAAACAATGACAGCCAAAAACGGCAGCGAAGCAGGCATCCTGCATTGGAAAAGCTACGACCATGAGGGCAATTACTGGTTCGAAGGCAAATTCAAAATGAGCGATTTTTCTACGCAAGAATGTAGTGAAGGAGAACAAAAAACAGCCGATCAGCTACAGAAAATCCTGCTGGCTGCAAAGCAATTGAATGCAGATTTTTTAAATAAGGAAACAGCCATAGAAGTGGAAACTCATCTGGAATTTCCACGCGACTGGGGATTGGGATCGAGTTCTACCCTCATCACGATGTTTGCAGAATGGGCTGCCGTGGACCCTTATAAGCTACTTGAAATGACCTTTAAAGGCTCGGGCTATGATATTGCCGCGGCCAGAGCAGCCGGACCTATTGTTTTCCGCCGTTTCAACGGAAAGCCACAATGGGAAAGCAGCAGTTTCAATCCTGCTTTCAAGCAGCAGCTCTATTTTGTGCACCTCAATAAAAAACAGGACTCGAGAGCTGCACTGGTGCAGTATTTAGTCAGTCCGCCCGATGAAAGAACGGCAAACTTGGCGCGTATCACACAAATCAGCTTCAATCTGGCGCAATATGCTCAAGATCTCGAAGCATTCGAAGCACTTTTGGAAGAACATGAGGAAATCACCGCAGCAGTACTCAATCTGCCCACTGCCAAAGAACAGCATTTTGCCGATTATTGGGGAACTGTAAAATCACTGGGTGCTTGGGGCGGCGATTTTGTATTGGTTACAAGCAATGAGCCGGAGGAAAAAACACGTCAGTATTTTGCCGAGAAAGGATTTGATACCGTTATTGCTTATGATGAAATGATTCTGCATTAGAGAAATAAGATAAAACTTTGAAGTATCTGCCCTTTCTGTCTCCGACCGATAGGGCTTTTTTGTGTTCTATATTTATTCGTTGCAGTAATTTTATCAAAAAGCCTTAGCTTTGTGATGCAAAAGCTTCCGAAATAAATCTGAAACGAACGAATTGTGTTCAAAAAATCTGAATGAAAAATCTGCCCAAAATATCCATTATTACTGTTACCTATAACTGTGAAAGCTTTATAGAAGAAACAATAAAAAGTGTTGCCGCACAGACCTATCCAAACATTGAATACATCATTGTTGATGGATTAAGCAAGGATCGTACTTTGGAAATTGTCGAAAATTATAGGGAGCATATAGATATACTGGTCAGCGAAAAAGACAAAAATCTCTACGATGCCATGAATAAAGGCATGCGATTGGCCACAGGGGATTATATCTGGTTCCTGCATGCCGGCGATGTTGCTTTAAGTCCGACTGTTATTGCCGATGCATTCAGCAATGGCAATGATGAAGATTTTGTTTACGGTAAGGTAAAAGTAATTGATGCTGAGGGAAATACCTTTCCATGGTACAAAAAACATCCCAATGCAAAAAACCTATCTTTCAAAACATTCAGAAATGGCATGGTGGTTTGTCATCAGGCTATGTTCCCGCAGCGCAGAATCTGGGAGGAATACCGATTTGAAAAATATCCACTTGTGGCAGATCTGGACTGGACCATCCGCATTTTGAAAAAAGCAAAGACCTACAGAGATTCCGATGTTCATTTTTGTACCTTCCTAAAAGGAGGTATTTCCACAAAACACAGAAAAGCCTCCTGGAAAGAGCGTTTCAATATCCTGAAAGAACATTTCGGACTCATTCCAACGCTTTGGGAACATCTGCTCATATTAGGGCAGGCCTTAAGAAGAGGTAAATTGGGCTCTTAATAACAATGTATCAAACTGAGATTGCATCATTGAAAAACATAGAAAAAATATTAACTTTGTCCTTTCAATCCTAACGGGAGTATTTGATATTTGAATTACAATTTTGAAAATATAAATGAAAAAAGCACTTATCACCGGTATCAACGGTCAGGACGGATCCTACCTCGCCGAATTTTTATTGGAAAAAGGATATCAGGTTTGGGGCATTTTGAAACGCAATTCTGTTTCAGAAAATCAGACCTACCGACTGAATGCAGTTTATGGGCATCCCGAACTTAAACTGGAATATGCCGATTTGTTGGACACGGGTTCCATGATTCGCGTATTGCAGATGGCAGAGCCCGATGAAATCTATAACCTTGCAGCACAGTCACATGTGCGCATCAGTTTCGATCAGCCGATTTATACAGCAGAAATTACCGGATTAGGGACATTGCGTCTGCTTGAGGCTGTACGCCTTACCTGTCCGCATGCCCGTATCTATCAGGCAAGTTCTTCTGAAATGTTTGGAAACAGCATTGATCCGGACGGATATCAGCGCGAAACAACTCCGTTGAATCCTGTTTCACCTTATGGATGCGCCAAGGTTTTTTCCTATCATATATGCCGCAATTATAGAAATGCCTACGGTATGTTCATTTCCAACGGTATTCTGTTCAACCATGAGTCGCCGCGTCGCGGTTCCAACTTTGTGACAAACAAAGTGGCTAAAGAAGCAGTCCGTATTAAGTTGGGCCTCGCTTCAAAACTCTCGCTTGGAAATCTTAAAGCATCACGTGACTGGGGACATGCCCGTGACTATGTTCGCGCCATGTGGATGATTTTACAGCACCATACTCCCGATGATTTTGTTTGTGCAACCGGCATTTCACATACGGTTGAACAATTGGTCGACTATGTATTCGGTCGCTTAGGCCTCGATGTACACGAGTGTGTAGTTACCGATGAACGCTACATGCGACCCGAAGAACTGCATGACCTGAAAGGCGATTATTCCAAAGCCAAAGAAATTCTTGGCTGGGAACCCACTATCTGTTTTGAAGATATGATGGATGAAATGGTTGATTACTGGTTCGATTATTATCAGAATCCAAAACTGGGGTAAAAAAGTTGAAAGTTGATTGTTGAAAGTTGTTTGTTCTTAAAGGATGTTCATGACAATCAACCTGATATTCAAATAATCTCCAGATAATCTACAAATTTCCAAATCTTCAAATCTTCAAATTGTGTATATGGCCAAGCGCTTAGTTACCGGAGGTACCGGTATGGTGGGTACAGCAATCAATGCCGATTTGAAAATCGGCAGAAATGACTGTAACCTTACTGACTGGAATGAGGTGAATGCTTTTTTTGAAAAGCACAAACCCGAAGAAGTGATTCACACCGCTGCAAAAGTAGGTGGGGTTTGGAGCAATATGCATTATAAGGGCGATTTTTTTAGAGAAAATGTCCTAATGAATACCTTCGTCATCGAGGCCGCCCGATTGCACGGAGTAAAGCGTTTTTTGGCATTTTTATCCACTTGTGTTTTTCCTGATAAGGTGGAATATCCGCTTAATCCCGAGAAAATCCATTTGGGGCCTCCGCATCATTCCAACGATGCCTATGCCTATGCCAAACGTATGGTTGATGTGCAGTTGCGCGCCTACCGCGAACAGTATGGCCTTGAATATGTATCGGTTATTCCAACAAATATTTACGGCCCGCATGACCTCTTCGACCTCGAAAACGGACATGTGGTACCCACGCTTATCCACCGCTGTTTTCTGGCCCGCGAACGGGGCGAGGACCTGCAGGTATGGGGCACAGGTAAACCATTGCGCGAGTTTATCTTTTCGGAAGATGTTGCTAAGCTGAGCGAATGGGCTTTAGAAAATTATACCGGTATTGAACCGCTGATTTTCTCCACCTCTGAAGAAGTCAGTATCAAAACTTTGGTGGAAATGATCGTGGAACTCCTCAATTTCAAAGGCAATTTGGTTTGGCTCAGCGATAAACCCGACGGGCAGTTCCGCAAACCCAGCGATAATTCAAAAATCAGAGCGTTTTTACCCGAATTTGAGTTTACGCCCCTTTATGAGGGACTTAAAAAGACCATCGGTTGGTTTGAGGCCAATTATCCGAATGTTAGGAAATAGCTATGCTGCTGTTTTTTTCAAAACAATAATAATCCGAAATAAATATAATTATTCCATTTTTTAAGGGACAAGTAAATGATTTGGGGTGCAATTTATATTTTCTCAGTCCGTCCTAGATTTAGTGATGAATCCTAATGCCAGCGGAGGTGGGCTGTTGAAAGTTTCAGATAGTCACTTTTTTCTTTTTTAGAACTTTATTCCTATATTTGCAGCCTTATTTTTGAAATAATACGCAATAAACTATACTCATACAAAATATTCATACCATGGGAAGAGCATTTGAATACCGCAAGGACCGAAAAATGAAACGTTGGAGCCAGATGGCAAAAGTGTTTACCAAAATCGGACGTGAAATTGCATTGGCTGTTAAAGAAGGCGGACCCGAACCATCTGCAAATCCACGTCTGCGATTGGCAATTCAAAATGGCAAATTGGCCAATATGCCAAAGGTGAATGTGGAGAATGCAATCAAACGTGCTTCTTCCAAAGACGCAGAAGATCTTTCAGAAATGGTTTATGAAGGCTTTGGTCCACATGGTATCGCTTTCCTTATTGAAACATTGACCGATAATCCTACACGCACCGTTGCGGCTATGCGCCTTTACCTCAACCGTTCCGGAGGAGCTTTAGGAACAAGCGGCTCCGTAGCTTTTATGTTCGACCGCGTTGGTGAATTTGTATTTGAGCTTGGCGACAGGAATATTGATGATATAGAACTCGATTTGATCGATGGCGGGGCTGAAGAGATCGAAATGGGAGAAGATAACACTGTTTATGTATACACTGCATTCGATGATTTTGGTACAATGCAAAGCAAATTGGAAGAACTCGGTATTGAAGTAAAAGAAGCTTCCTTACAGCGTTTTCCTCAGGTTACGAAGGAAATAACAGAGGCACAAAAAGAAGATATAGAGAAATTGATCGAGAAATTCGAAGATGATGATGATGTTCAGAAAGTATTCCACAACATGGCTTAATCAATAGCAGTCAAAAATAATAAAAAAAGTTCAGCTTTTTCTTGCTGAATTGAACCAATGGATATATCTTTGCATTCACAATTTTGAAACCTCATTCAAAATAGTTTCTACTGTAATCTGCCCAGATGGCGAAATTGGTAGACGCACTACCTTGAGGTGGTAGCGCCTGTAAGGGTGTGCAAGTTCGAATCTTGTTCCGGGCACAAAAGCCGATTCTGCAAAGAGTCGGCTTTTTTCATTTATCTTTTGGCTTTCACTTACTCCTTGGGTTCAACTTTTGTCTTCCCAATTATGTCAAATTAACCTGAATATCTTCAATCTGTACATTTCTGCGCCTTCAAAAATCCTAAGTTCAAACCAGCCCCCCATATCTGGTAGTGGAATTTGTATCGATTGATCTTCACTCTGTATCTCAACATTTTTAGTCCAGCATTGCTCATTAGTGATGGGGTGATAGAGTTTTATGTCCAACTTTTTACCCGAAAAGCCAATAACATGCAATAAAGACTGATTGCTGTTGAAATCGACAATTGGCAGCGAAAGTTTAAGCTGAGTGCTTTTGTTCTTATCATAACAGACTACCTGACTGTAACGCAAATATCCCCGCTCTTCTACTATCCTCAGGCGGTAGCAGTTTTGTACGGGGTGGGGCATTCTGTCCATAGTGGTGTATCTGTTTGCCTGTTTTGTTGAAGCATAGCCCGGAATAAAGGCGATCTCCTCCCAAATTTGAGTATTTGGGTTGAATCTTTCTGTATAATAATAGGCAATTTCTTTATTGTCATTTCTCTCCAGCCATTCCAATTCTAAAATGTCGCTCATATGAGGATATGGTTGGACTTTTAGATTTAACAGGTCTTTCTGTATAAAATCGGGAGCAATTAATCCGGTTCCGGCAACAGCATCCTTAGGAGAGTTAAATCCAATATTGGCAATAATGAAAGCTATCCTTTTTTCGGTATCCAGTTCATATAAAGTACCTTCCTGTCCGGCCAGCAAAAAACAGCGGCCATCTATACTAAACCACAATTTGCCATAGCTGAGCAGTTTCTTTCGTGGAAAATTAAGAAAAGCACCTTTCACCAGCGGCAGTTCTACTGCCCCTGTTTTTGGGTCAATCTCAATTGGAGAGCCATTTTGATCTAAAATATAGAGTTTCTCGTTTCGGGGATTATAAGCAAGCGTATTGGGCAGGGAAAAACCTATGTTTTTGGTAAGGACCCGAAATTGTAAGGGTCTTTTTTCTAAATTAATAGCATAAATACTGTTGGTGGAATAGGCTAAGACGAAGAGTTCATTTTTATGAATAACAGCAGAGCTAAGGTCATCATTGGGCAGGTCTTTTTCCAGACTGTCATAAGCCTTTCCGAGATCCTCGTAGCGGCCATTTTCCTGAAACCGAACAATGTGCGCATTATCATAGCGTATACCGTAATAATTGCTGTCCTCTTCCCAAAAGCTCAAGGCGCCAATCGAATCGAGGTAAGGAGCTTTGAATTTTGGAATGAATTCTAAAAACCCGTCAGAGCGGTAGTTCAGTTGAAAAATTGTATCATTTCTCAAAAGCATTAGTCCATCAGGATTTCCACTTTGCCCTGCAAATTGAGCAAAAGCGTTAGCTGATATGAACAGTAAAAAAATTATTAAACTTGAAATGTTTTTCAAAATCGATCAGTATTTACCTGTTTTGATTTATTGAAAATACGCTATTCCGGTATCAATATCTCAAAAACCTGTCCTTTATTGTTTGTGAGGGTATAATCAATAATCCAGGGATTGTGTACCACCAATGTTCTGTAAGAAATATTATGTTCTTTGCAGAACTCGGGCCAGTGTTTGATACTGTTATTGACAATCACTTTTTTGTATTTTGGCAATTCCGGATAATAGTCGTTTTCGGACAAACTGAAACCGTATTTTGTTGGGTTTTTCATGATTTCCTTCATTGCAACAATGCGGGGTACATAACGCATTGTTTCTTCGGGCAAAACCAAATGATAATAGTCATTACCGTTTTGCTCCGATATTCTGTCTTTTACACGGCCTTCACCGCAATTGTAAGCTGCCGCTGCCAATGTCCAGCTGCCGAATTTATCCTTCAGATTTTTCAGGAGTTTGCAGGCTGCCTCGGTCGTTTTATAGAAATTAAGGCGTTCGTCCACCTCTTTGTTGACCAATAGCTCATATTGCTTGGCAGTGGACTCCATAAATTGCCAGATGCCTTTAGCTCCGACCGAAGAAGTAGCGTTTCTGAGGCTGCTTTCTGTAACAGCCAGGTATTTAAAATCGTCGGGAATGCCATATTTAGCGGTCATTTCCTCAATGACAGGGAAATATCTGTTGCTGAATTTCAGATTCTGTATGAGGTTGGAATGCCAAAAACAGATGGCCAGCAGTTCGCGGTCGATGCGCTCGCGTACATCCGGATCGTCCATAGGTACGGGCTCTCCGGCAAAATTAAGCGTGTCGGGCAGCTGTGGAATCCTAATTTGCTGAACAGCATCTGCAGGAAGCTTAGGGGCGTCGTTGTTTTTACCCTCTTTGTTGGGAGATAAAGAACTGAAAATCAGCAGGGATGTAACAGTGCCGGCTCCAAGTGTAAAAATCAGCAGGTTTTTAAAAACACTCATCGTAAAACGCTTTGCTGTTTAAAAATTTATTTTGGTCTTTTATAGAGCGGAACGGTAGAGCAGGGTTCGCCAAACATAATACTCTGTGCCACAGGCTGTAAAATCCTGGTCAGTTCCATATAAGCCGCTACCGGAACGGGTTTGTCACTGCAGCCCTTCACCACGATTTTGGTATCGCGGTACTGTTCTGCATCAAGTGCAGCCAATTTTCTGAAATAATGCTGAATGATAAACTGTTCTACAGTTCCCTGTGCCACCATTATTACATAAGGTGCGGCATGTACGGCAACGAGCTGATAGGCCCAGGTAGGAATTATGGCATCGGCCGAGCAGAAAACGGCCAGATTTTTACCTTCGTACTGTGTCCAGTCATGAGCGGTCATAGCCTCGCGAAAATCCTTCTCGCGAAGGATAAGTCCTCTAAACAGATATTCCTTGAGGTCCAGACTTAGAATTTCTTCTGCCGGATAAAAATCCTCCAAATTTATAGTGATAAGTCCGCTGTTTACTACGCGGTTGACCAGTGGTTTGTCCATTGTTTTTCAGATAATTGCTGTCGGATTAATGTGTTCAGGCTTCAATCCTTTGTTTAAATACAAAGATAACAATTTTTTTGGCGAGAGATTGCTTATTGTCAGTGTTTGAGAATTTTGGCCATTTCTACCTTCTAAGGTCAAGTCTTTATTTGATTATTTTTTCAAATAATTTTTAACAGCATCCATTCCTTGGTTTATTAAAAATTCAGGCACATTTTTAATGTTATTTTCCATTTTTCCATTTTCAAAGAGAAATTTACCAATTGGATGTTTTTTGTCCATACATTTTAACATCCGAAAGCTACACGCTTTTACGTTGAATAGCTTTGTCATTTTTTTTAAATCATTCGTAAAAACTTCAATGGATGAGTTCGCAATACTTTTCGGGATTTCATTTATATC
>CAINVS010000125.1 GCA_903854205.1 uncultured Bacteroidota bacterium
AGATAATTAAGTTCTTAGCTGAAATATTCAATGATTTTTAGAGTAGTACTACTTTTTATTCAGTTGCAAATATCAGAATTAAAAAGATACTGCCAAACTATTATTTTTCATTGTTGATTCATTTTTTGTTAAATCGAAGACTTTTGTATAACTTTGCCTCAAATGCTCCTATAAAAACATCATTTTATAAATTCGGTACAATCCAAATGAAAATTAGCCAAATATTGCGCAATAGCTTTGCAGCGCTTATCCTCGGTACTCTTTTCTCTTCTTGCAGCAACGATGTTGATGTAATAGGTGAATGGAAAGAAATTCCGGTAGTTTATGCCGTTTTTTCACCTTATCCCGACAGCAGCGGCATTAATTATTTCAGAATAGAGAAAGCCTTTTTGGATCCGGATACCGATGCTTTGCTGATAGCACAACGCCCTGACTCAATTTATTACGGGCCAAATGACCTTGAAGTAACTATTTACGAAAGAACTGTCTTCACAAACTATACGGTATTGGATACCTTGGAAAGAGTCGATTTTTCAACATTGGGCATCACCCGTGACAGTGGTATCTTTGCCAGAACGCCAAATTATGTCTATATGATGAACAATCAGGTGAGATTGGGTTCTGATGATGATCAATTTTATAAGCTCGTCATTAAAAACCTTGTCAACGGCAAAGTTTACACCCAGTATAGCAGAGGCATAACTATGGGTGTTTTCAGCCCTTCTGATTTGACTTATACCAATTTCAAATTCACATTGCCTACTCAGTCTCGCCCTATCCGTTGGTCACATGTTGATCCTGCCTCCAATGAAACTGTATTTGACAAAGTAGATTTTAATTGGTCTCAACCATCTAATGCTGCTATTTATGACCTGACAGTAATTTTACGTTATGCTGAATTTCAAGCCGATTTGAATACTGCAGGTGAACCTGAAATTCCGGGTACACGTGTTTACAAAGAGGTAAGTTGGAAAGCAATAAGAAATTTTGCTGCACCCGGTGATATGCGACTGACAACTCCATTCCAGAATTCAGAAAAATTCTACTATTTTGTCAAAAATGACGGAGGAAGTGTTAAACAGGAATTGAACGGAGAGAATTTCTATAATTTCCTCGCCTCTAACCTTTCTGATGTTGTGAATACAGGGAGCAATATCCGACGCTGTGCAATAAAAATTGACGCGAGAATTGATGCCGGAGGACCTGAAATAGCTGAATATATTCGCGCAAGAAATGCAAATCAAAATCTTTTGGGCGGCTTATTCCCAGCAGATCCATTCAGTAACATAGAGGAAGGTTATGGCATTTTTTCCTATAAATTCCATATCTACAGAAGAAACTACAATATAGAAGATGAGACATTTGATTATTTGAATTCTGGCGAAATTACCCGAAATTTGGGTTTCAAAAGTTTTGGCTGTAATTAGAGATAAAAGATGAAAGAATAAAATTAAACAGGCTGTTCAAATAAATTGGGCAGCCTGTTTTTTATGCTAAAGAATTTTTTTACTTCAAAATTTTAACTGACTGAATTTACTTTTAAAAGTTAGTTTTGTATGTGCCAATGCAACTTTAGCGAATAGCTGATAATTAGAATGACTGACTTTTATTTTTCTGCCAAAAAAACAGTAAACATGCGAATTTTGACATTTTGTCAGATTAAATATCAAAAACATGACAATTTATAGATAAAAATACGTCTTTTTCGGTGTGGTACAGGTATTGAATATAAGTTTTCGAAAGAATCTTTAAAACAAAGTATTAGGATTAAATTATATAGAATCAACCAAAAAAATAGTTAAAAAATTATGGGCAAAATCATAGGCATCGACTTAGGTACAACCAACTCATGTGTATCAGTAATGGAAGGCAATGAGCCGGTTGTAATTACCAACGACGAAGGAAAACGCACTACACCTTCAGTAATAGGTTTCTTGGACAATGGTGAACGAAAAGTAGGTGATTCAGCCAAACGTCAGGCAATTACCAATCCACTTCGTACCATCATGTCAATCAAACGTTTCATGGGCCGCCGTTATTCGGAAAGTGTCAATGAAACTAAAAATGTACCTTATCAGGTGAATCAGGGCAACAATGACACTGTTCGCGTCAAAATTGATGACAAAGAGTATACTGCTCAGGAGTTATCAGCCATGATTCTTCAAAAAATGAAAAAAATTGCTGAAGACTATTTGGGTCAGGAAGTAACAGAAGCAGTTATTACCGTTCCTGCATACTTTAATGACTCTCAGCGTCAGGCTACCAAAGAAGCCGGAGAAATTGCTGGTCTCACAGTACGCCGTATCATCAATGAACCAACAGCAGCAGCTTTGGCATACGGTATGGATAAAAAAGGTCAGGACATGACAATTGCGGTTTATGACCTTGGTGGTGGTACTTTTGATATTTCTATCCTCGAATTGGGCGGTGGTGTATTTGAAGTAAAAGCTACAAATGGCGATACACACCTTGGTGGCGACGACTTTGACCGTACCATTATTGAATGGTTGGCAGAAGAATTCAGACAACAGGAAGGCATTGACCTTATCAAAAACCCTGAATCACTGCAACGGCTTAAAGAAGCTGCAGAAAAAGCCAAAATTGAGCTTTCGAGCGGTACAACAACAGATATTAACCTTCCATATATTTCTTTTACAGACTCAGGTGCTAAACACTTGGTTCGTCAGCTAAGCCGCGCTAAATTTGAACAACTGACTGAGGAACTTGTTCGTCGCACCCTGGAACCTTGCCGCAAAGCATTGGAACAGGCAGGTATGAGTGTAAATGATATCCATGAAGTTATTCTTGTTGGAGGATCAACTCGTATCCCTCGTATTCAGCAGGCGGTAGAAGAGTTCTTTAAAAAGAAACCAAACCGCAGTGTGAATCCTGATGAGGTAGTTGCAGTAGGCGCTGCTATTCAGGGCGGTGTACTCACAGGTGAAGTAAAAGATGTATTACTTTTGGACGTGACACCGCTGTCATTAGGCATTGAAACTTTGGGCGGTGTATTCACCAAACTTATCGAAGCAAATACAACTATTCCAAAACGCGCTTCTCAGGTATTCTCAACGGCACAAGACAATCAACCTTCAGTTGAAATTAACGTTTTGCAGGGCGAGCGTCCTATGGCTGCACAAAATAGAAAAATCGGACGCTTTGTGTTGGACGGAATCCCAAGCCTTCGAAAAGGAGAACCTCAAATTGAAGTGACCTTCGATATTGATGCAAATGGCATCCTCAGTGTTTCTGCCAAAGAAATGACTTCCGG
>CAINVS010000126.1 GCA_903854205.1 uncultured Bacteroidota bacterium
AATCTCTCTGTCCGTTGCCTAGGGCATAGTCACCTTTCAGAATGGTATTTACTTTAACAAATCCGAAACTTCCGATCACAGTTTTGGTGTAATCAGGATGTTCGCGCCATTCCTGCATGGGAGATTCGCGATAAAGCAGCATCAGGCTGTCCAAACCATTTGCCAAAAGATCGGAATCAACTGTATTATCCGGTTCAATGCGGAAATCTCCGTCGAAGCCGCTGTTCCAGATGCCGTTTACTGTCCAATAGGATCTGCTCGAGATTCGGTAGTTATTGGTATTATTAACAATCGGATCGGGAGCAAGCGGGTGGTATTCCACATGAATCCAAGCCGAATCGGTCAGTGCCGTAACATTAAAATTGCTAAATCGTACATTTCCCAAGGGATGTGAACCGGTTGATCTAATTGTTTTTTGAGCATCCATACGGGCCTGATTGAAACGATGTTCTTCGTTCAGCAATACAATTTCAGGTTCAAAATTGACAGAAAAATTGAGCATAGTATATTCGCCCGATACCATACGGGTGACTCGGACTTTATTCCACTGCCCGTTCATAAAGGTAAACTGCAATGGCGTATTATTATGAAATGCAGGTGCCCCTTTAGTTTTTTGACGAACGCGAACTGTAATGTTCCAATTGGCTCCGTTTTGAATCTTAGTAAAAGAATCGATCTCAAAATGAGAAAATCCGCCATTGAAGACCCAATCATTAAAAAAGTCATTCATGGGAACTCCGGTGCGTTGTGCAAGAAAATCTCTCAACTGCTGACTGTTAAGTGTTTTCAGACCAAAACTGTCCAAGGCGGCAGACATGCCTACACGGAAAAGGCTATCGCCCAAATACCAACGAAGATTATGCGCTACTGATGCACCTTTGTTGTACACATGATCACCGTAGGTGTATTCATGCGGAATACCTGAAATTGGGCGATAACCGCCTTCCACCTGATGCGCATTGAGCAGAACATCGTAATGATTTGTTTTAACATCACTGATATACCTGTCCCAGCCGTAAACATGACCCAAGAAGAGGTGTTCGCAGTAGCGGGCCATCCCTTCATTGATCCACATATCTTCGGCGGTTTCACAGGTTGTCAAATCGCCCCACCAATGATGAGACAGCTCATGAGCCATAAGGGATTCATAACTCACATTGCCATTCAGCGTGGACATCGGATAGGCAATATTGGTGGCATGTTCCATGGCACCGGCATTGAAAGGCACAGCAGAAAATCCAACCTTATTCCAACGGTATGGTCCGAACCAATATTCAAATGCAGCAATTGCGCCGGGCAGATTGACAAAAGAGCCTTTCATATTTGTGGTATCTGAAGGAGCTGCCACCAGTTCGATGGGAATTGTGCCCAAAATACCATTTGCCTGCTGATGCACGGTGGCATAATCTGCCGAAGCAATACAGGCCAGATAAGTTGGAATCGGCGTTTCCATCTCCCAACTGCGTGTTCTCGTAGGGCCGTTTGTAATATCATTGCTCAAATAACCATTGCAAAAAGCAGGTTTGTTATTGGGTGTTGTGATATGAAAACTGTAGGTGGCTCTTTCAGCAAAATTATCGAAACATGGATGCCAAACCCGGCCAAAATTGTGCGGGTTGGCACTGAATCCAACGCCTAAGTTGAAGCTGTATCCGTTCTGAAAATAAAATCCGCCCCAGGTAGCATCGCTCTGCGGACGGCCATGATAATAAACGGTCAGATAAGCCGTATCACCAATATTCTGCGCAGTTGGAAGACTGATGAACATCAGGGTATCATTGTGCTGAAAAGCCAGACTCGTATTGCCCATTTTAACAGAATCCACCGTCAGGCGAAGCAGGTCCAGCGTAAGATTATTCACCCCATTCATTTTGGGGGTAAAACGGATACCGCAAAAAGCAGAAATATCGCCTGTTGTGATATTATTGATACTGAAATTCACATCATAATGCAGGACATTTACAGTATCACTTCGTTCGTTCGAATTGATATTGAGCGACTTTTGTCCGCCCCACTGCATATAAGCAGACAGGGATTCTTTTTTCATCCTTTGGCAGGAAGGGCAGTTATCGTGCTTGTGCGAATGCTGTGCTGTCAAAGTATTTAAAAAACTAAAAAGAATCAACACAGAAAGAATCAATACATTTGCTTTCATTTTCAATTGCTTTATTTAGAGCTAATTATTTATTTGAATTAAGCTTGTTCATCAAAGATAATAAATATTCATCAAAATATTAACCCACTAATTTCCAAACAATGCTTCTAAAAGATAAGGTTTCACTTCAACTGCAGTACGGCGGGGAGCAGACCTGCTGAACATCTGTTTTAGGCTAATCTGTTTAGTCGTAGTTGTTTTGTATACAGCACCTCTTGTATAATCCGAAATCTCAGCTGCTGCCAAATCGTCTGTTTCTGAATCCAAAGTACCATAAAGCAGCGTTCCATCTGGTTTTCTGGCAATGGGTCCCCGTGTTTTGCCATTGGTACCCACAACAATAGAAACGATTGAAACATCAATTGCTGCAGCAACCTGTGCCAACCATTCAATTTTATATACACTCGAAGAATTGAGAACAAAATCGGAAAAAACAACTATGGTTTTTTGCTTGGCAGGACTACTATATAACATTTGTAAAGCTTTCAAAATCGGATTACCAAGATTAGTGCCTTCCGGCATTTTGCCGATAGACAAGCTATCAATTGTATTATTTACGGTTTTTAGGTCTGTGCTTGGCGGACAAAGCAGCAAATTTTCGGCGGTAAAACCAATAATAGAAACTCTATCTGATATATTTTTCTCAGATACAGCTGTTTTTAAGTTGTTTTTTATAAAAGCCAAACGATTGGGATTATAATCCTGAAACAGCATGGAACTTGACAAATCTACCAAAAGATAATATCATTTTCAGGTTTTACCTGCTTTTCAATTGTATTAATAAGCGGTTCTTGTTCTATATTTATCAGTTGCACTGAATCGGAAATTTCTCTAATCATTCGATTTTGACTATCCCAAAAACGACAGCTTGGGTGAAAGGTATAATTCCCTGCTTCTTTGAAACGCAAGGTATAAGTAAGGCGTCGTTTGTTATGGTTAGATTTGAAATTTTTACCGACATCAATATCCGCAAGTTCAACACTCAATTCAGCTCTTTTATCAAAACTCGTCGAATCGAGTTTAAATAAACCGGGGCAGCCTTTACCGATGATTTCAACTTCATATCGAACAATCCCTTCCTTTATAAGGGAGTCATAGAGCCGACGGCAGACTAGTTTATCAATATCGCTGGCCAAATATCCCGAACTTGCTTTATTATTTTCCAGAACACTGATATTCAATTCTTTGCTTTTCAAATCATAAGACTTACCAAGCAGCTTTATTCTGCAGCTAAAGTGAGTTAAATTCAAGTTACCCGGTTCCATAGGGTAGCATTCCTTGGCCATTAAGGCCTTACAGCTGTACAGTTTTTCATCAAGGCTTTCTTCATGGACCACCTCAGAAAAAGCCGCATCCAAAATAATTGTTGAAAGTTTATCACAATTGGGGAATTCCACTAATTCAATTTCACTGATATTAATTCTGGTACAGACCTCCATATTTATTTTCATAGCCTCTCCTACCTGTACAGCTGCTTTATCGGGCATGTACCGAAAAAACACATATTCATTAGGATCAAAAACGACGGGTTCCTGTTCTTGTGCAGAAAGCCGAAATTGAAAAAACAGCAGCCCCAACATTAAAAAAATAAAGCGATGTTGAATTTGTTTCATCTTCTTTGTATAATTTTGAAAACAGATTGCCAGACTTCAAAATAGTCAGTAGTCAAAGATACAGAAAAATAGTCCAACAAAAAAAATGTGCTAAGTATCAAAGCAATTTATTAGTTCGTTCATAAACTTTAGCGCGAGCTAAAACAAGGTATAAAAGTCTTTCCAATCATGATACCTGCTACTTGATACCTAATACAACATTAAACAACTGATAATCTCATAACAAATATATGATTCTCGCATTAGACCAGGGAACAACCAGTTCACGTGCCATTATCTTCGATTATAACGGTAATATTGTGGGCACAGCCCAACAGGAATTCCGCCAGATTTATCCGGAAGCGGGTTGGGTAGAACATGATCCCATGGAAATTTGGCACACGCAGCTTTCCGTAGCCAAAGCTGTTCTGCAAAAAACAAAACTGCAGGCAGCTGATATCAAAGCCATTGGCATTACCAATCAGCGGGAGACAACAATTGTCTGGGACAGACAGAGCGGACAACCCATTCACAATGCCATTGTCTGGCAGGACCGCCGCACAGCAGGCATCTGCGATGAATTGAAACGACGCGGACTCAGCGATTATGTCCGCAAACAGACCGGACTGGTCATCGATGCCTATTTTTCGGGAACGAAGCTGCATTGGATTTTGGAAAATGTGCCCGGAGCCCGCAGTAAAGCCGAAAATGGAGAACTCTGCTTCGGAACGGTCGACAGTTGGCTGCTTTGGAACCTGACAGACGGCATGGTTCATGCAACAGACTACAGCAATGCCTCCCGCACGATGCTCTACGATATTAACAATCTCTGTTGGGATGAAAAAATGCTGCAGGAACTGAATATCCCGGTTTCCATGCTGCCGCAGGTTTCCCCTTCCAGTCAGGTTTTCGGCATAACTGATCCCAAATTTTTTGGCACAGAAATACCTATTGCCGGTATTGCAGGAGATCAGCAGGCTGCCCTTTTTGGACAGGGATGTTATGAAGCCGGGATGGCAAAAAATACTTATGGTACCGGTTGTTTCATGCTCATGAATACCGGAGAAATACCGATTTCCTCAGCGGCCGGTCTGCTCACAACCATCGCCTGGGGCCTGGACGGAAAAGTGAATTACGCCTTGGAAGGTTCCGTTTTTATTGCCGGAGCGGCGATTCAATGGTTACGCGATGAGGTAAAAATCCTCGACTCTGCTTCCGATTCAGAATATTACGCCAATAAAGTTGCCGACAATGGAGGCGTTTACGTCGTTCCGGCCTTTGCCGGATTAGGTGCTCCCTATTGGGATATGTATGCCCGCGGTGCTATCCTTGGTCTCACCCGAGGCAGCAACAAGGCACATATCATCCGCGCAGCCTTGGAATCATTGGCTTATCAGACACGTGATGTGCTGACCGCCATGGAAAAAGATGCTGGTCTCCGTCTGAAAACCCTTCGGGTAGATGGTGGTGCTTCCGCCAATAATTTCCTGATGCAGTTTCAGTCCGACATGCTGAATGTCACAGTGTCGAGACCAAATGTTTTGGAAACGACGGCATTGGGCACCGCATTATTAGCAGGATTAGCCGTTGGTTTTTGGAAAAAAGAAGATCTACAAAATGACTGGAAAGCTGAACGAAATTTCGAACCCACTATGCCGGAGGCACAAAGAACAAAGCTTTACAGTACCTGGCAAAGAGCGGTAGAAAAAACCAGAGGCTGGCTTGAGGAATAATTAGTTTTGAGTGCTTTTTAAACCGAAAAGATGAGTTCCCTAATCTATATTCGAGAACCGAATGGAGTGAGCGTTACAACTAACAAAGTTAAGAATTGAATAAGTTAAATACCTCACACTTTATCAAGTACCCTCTACTAAATACCCTCTACTAAGTACCCTCTACTAAGTACCCTATACTAAATACCCTATATATCATGCTTTTATACTTTTTCCTGCTAACCATTTGTCTTTTTATTGTAGTCGGTATTGTTGCAAACATTACTGCAAGGCAATATGCGAAGGAAGTAAGCACAAGAATAAAATCGATGGAGCTGCTCTATGAAGCATTTTTGAAAAGAAAGCTTGCTGCCGATTTTGACCCCAATGATATCAGGTACGAACCGGAAGTTCTGGCCAAAGATGCCATGCAACAATTAAATCCATCATTGGATGGGCTTTTGAATTATATCAATAAAGCTTATCTCTCCAAGGTAAGAATCCGATACCACTCTGCTTATTTCCCCAATATTCTGACACTTTGCGAAGAAGCTTTTTCTTCCAGGGCAAAAAGTCCGGAAAAAAGATTGGGCGTGGTTGATACTGAGAGATTTCGCATGGCATTGTACGATGCTCTATGGGCCGATTTGAATCATCGCATAACAAAAAGAGAAGATGAAAACAACAAACTTGAGGTATAGCCTTTTGATTTTTTTTATTATTATAAATACTTTTGTATCGAAAAAAATAATGGCTTCTTTTTCTCCTGCTTTTGAAAAATCAGTTTTAGAAATGCCTGTAAAACCTGAAGGACAGGAATTGAAGCGGCAAAAATCGAAGGTAAAAAAGTCCAAAATAAAGTGGAATAAATCCAATATCAATAATCCAAAAATTCCCAAAATGAGGATATTTGGTGCTTGGGCATTGAGTATTGGAGGTTATAGCATAATATTTGTATTGCTGACTGCAATTTTTTTCTTTGGAATTTACTATTACAATTACCTGCTGATTATTTTGGGAATTGTCGGATTAGTGGGTATCCTGTTAGTATTAACAGGTATTGAACTGATTGACAGAAGTTTCATCCATTATTCTGATGACCCTGCGCTCAAAAGGGAAAGGCTAAGACCAACAATGATTCGTGACTTTATTTTTGCAGGGCTCTTGTTACTTTGTATAGTGTGCCTAATAATTGTAAACTTTTATGCAACTGCCTTACTCTGTACCTTAGCATTTTTAGCACTATTGACAGTAGCCTTAATGAAACAGGCAGAATTGAAACGTCTAAAAAAAAATGCCAATAAATGAGTAAATAAGAAGTGTTTCTCAGAGTAAACCGAAAATTGTTGCATAATTGACATAAAAAGCCCCGAGTTTCGTTTTCGAACTCGGGGCTTTTATTATGATATTTTGTTTATCGTGACAAATATCCGCCATCAATTGGGTAATAGGCTCCAGTGGCAAAAGAAGCGCGGTCTGAACTGAGCCATAACACCAATTCGGCCACTTCTTCGGGTTCACCCAATCTTCCCAAAGCATGCAATGGGGCAATCTGCTTATTCAAAACATCTTCATCTAAAGCAGTTACCATAGGAGTTTTGATGAAAGCAGGCCCTACAGTATTGACCCTAATTCCTGCTGTACCATATTCCAATGCAGCAGTCCGGCCCAAGCCGACCAATGCATGTTTTGCAGAAACATAAGCTGCAGCGCCTGCAAAACCTACCTGTCCGAGGATAGAACTGATGTTAACAATAGCACCTTTTCCGCTTTTCAGCATCTCCGGAATCTGATATTTCATACAAAAGAAAACACTGTTAAGATTCACATCGATAACATGCTGCCAGTTTTCTATAGTCTGATCTGCTGTAGGTGCCATTACACCTCCAATTCCTGCATTATTACAGGCTATATGCAGTGCTCCAAATGTTTCAACTGTTTTAGCAACCAATGCTGCACAATCTTCCGCTTTTGAAACATCGGCGTGAACATAAATTGCTTCAGCACCTGCCCTTCTGATACTTTCCACCACTTTTTCACCATACTCATCATTGATATCTGAAACGACAACCTTAGCTCCGTTTTCTGCAAAAAGCTCTGCTACAGCTTTACCAATACCTGAGGAAGCACCTGTAACAATAGCAACTTTTCCTTCCAATTCTTTTCTCATGGGATAAAATATTTCTTTGTGAATGAATGACTTTCGCAAATGTAATAAAGGAAAAATGCCTAAAAAAAGACATATGTAATACTAGAGAGTGACCTTTATCATTGTTCAACAGAGGGCTCTGTTTGGGTACGGAACATTTTCTTTCTATCATTCCCGCTAATGTCCGACTTTAAAAGAAGCGTCATAATAAGCAGCTGTACAATAAATCCAGGCAAAAAGGTAACTGTGAGAATGATTCCGTAAATAGTTGGGGCCATTAAAAAAACAATTGAGAGCAGAATTATCCTGGTGATCATATACATTAAAATGTATCCTGCCATTTCCTCATTTTTTTCTCTGTAATTTCCGGCTGCTCTCGACAGACTAAGGATAAGCCCCATACTGAAGGTCAGGCCTGCAAGAAAAAATAAAAATGCCAGAAAAAATGCTATGCCAAAAATAAAAATTGGCTGAAAAAGCAGCACTCCAATTGCTAGACCAATGCCGACTGTAAGTAATAATCCAATTTTGAGCAGATACAGATCATTGTTGTTTTGGTTGGAGTTGTTCTTAGCTTTCTTCTTTTTTTGTTTCTGTTTTTGTTTTTTACTGATCATTACATCTGCAGTTTTTTCGGCAACATTCGACAAAAATGCAGTGCCCGAGCTCATACTTAGGGCGGGGCAGTCAATAACCGAAAACAGCATAGCAATTATAATAAAGAGGAGTTTCATAAAGACAAAGATACTTTTTTAGCTTTAATCCATTAAAATTGCAGCCTAAATTTTGGCAAAAGGCTTTAATAGTATAAATTTGATTGTATTCCCAAACTACCTAGCCCATCATGAAGGATTTTTTCTACAACAGTAATACTGAGAGAAAGGCTATTTTTATACTTCTCTTCTTTATCCTAATCCTTGTGATATTGGGTTGGCTATGGCCTTGGATATCTCAAGCTAAGAAAAAGGATTTCAGTGCATTCAAAGCAGAAATCTTGGCCTTTGAATCGGATATGATTCTTTCCGAACTGGAAGAGGAAGAGTCCAGAAAATCCAAATATTCCAATAAATATAAT
Organism: uncultured Bacteroidota bacterium; assembly: GCA_903854205.1. Lineage (GTDB taxonomy): Bacteria > Bacteroidota > Bacteroidia > Chitinophagales > Saprospiraceae > Saprospira. The sequence goes on from CAINVS010000126.1 coordinate 8,684, forward strand.
TACAGCGATAGCCGTAAAAGGAAATCCGACAAAAATGGAGAAGAGCCCATATCCGTTCTGTCCGAGCCCTTCCCCTTCGATCCGAACAGTGCCGATGAACAGACATTTATCAAACTTGGTCTTCAAAAAAGAACGGTGCGAAGTATTCTCAACTTCCGTGAAAAAGGTGGAAAATTTCGTACAAAAAGTGATTTTGCCAAAATCTACAGCTTGGAAGATATCGAATATGAAAGGCTTTCGGAATTTATTCAATTGCCTGACAGTCTGGAAAAGAAATTGCCTGCGGAACGCAAATTTGAGAAAAAGCCCAAAGAATTACCCTCTGCTACTGATGTGAATACTGCAAAAGCTGAGGATTTTCAAAAACTGCCGGGTATAGGCCCCTCATTTGCTGAAAGAATTGTAAAATACAGAAATTCAATGGGGGGATTTGTAAAAATAGAACAGTTGGCTGATGTTTACGGTTTTCCGGATTCCACATATCAGAAAATAAGTCCCTACCTTCGTTGCAGTGCATCAGCAGTGAAGAAAATCAACATCAACACGGCTACTGCCGAGGAGTTAAAAACCCACCCTTATATAAAATGGAAGCATGCCAATGCTATTGTAAAATACAGAACTGCCAACGGTCCTTACAAATCGGTAGAAACATTGCGTACCATACAGGAATTTGATGATGCAGAGGGGACATATTGGAAGATAAAACCTTATCTTTCGATTTAAATCAAAATATAAATCCTTAGTTTTCCAATCAATTAACTTTCATCCAAAATAACAGATTATTAGACAATTTACTTTCAAATCCTCATTAGAATAACTTTAGAACTTAAAATTATAGCAAATGCAACATAACCGCATTTCAAAAAATGCACAGACACTTGAACGCGAACTGTATTGGCTCTCAAATGTGATTGATACACGTTTTAAACTGCATTTCAAAATAGAATGTCAGTTCAGCAGTATTTTTGATATTGAAGCACCGGATTTGAATGATGACGGCTCTGTCTATGCCAGAATTGTCAGACATTTTCAGATGAGCTATCAGGAAAGAATTATTCTTGTCATGAGTCTCGTTCCGCATATCAGGCCGCAGCTGATGGATATTTTCTTTACAAAAAATGAAGCTTACGACCGCATTTATACTGAATTTGGCGGACTGAAAGGCAAGTACCACAGCGGTTTTTTGCCTACCGGAGAAACTGCCGCCTTTATTTTGGCCGGAAATGATATTTCGGAACGTATCAACCTAATCGAGGTTTTCCGTCCTGTACACTTTTTCTTCAAGCATAACCTTGTGAAGCTCGACCTGCATCATGGCAATGAACCCCTGCTGAGCAGCGGCTTGCAGATCAGTGATGAGTACCTTTCCATGCTCTCTACAGGAAAGGCCTTTAAACCTGATTTTAGTACCAATTTTCCGGCAAAATTACTCACAACCAGAATGGATTGGTCCGACCTCGTGCTCGACCCACAGGTATTGGGAGAAATTTCGGAGATTGCGGCTTGGATCAAGCATCAGGACACAATTATGAACGAATGGGGACTGAGCCGTATGCTGAAACGCGGCTACCGCTCTCTGTTCTACGGTCCTCCAGGCACCGGCAAAACACTGACAGCCTGCCTTTTAGGCAAGACTTTGAATCTGGATGTTTACCGAATCGACCTTTCTCAGGTGGTTTCAAAATACATAGGCGAAACTGAGAAAAATATGGCCAATATCTTTGATCAGGCCGAGAATAAGAATTGGGTACTTTTCTTTGATGAGGCCGATGCCCTATTCGGAAAACGTACTGCTACAAGCGACAGCAAGGATAGACATGCCAATCAGGAAGTAGCCTATCTCCTGCAAAGGGTGGAGGATTTTTCGGGTGTGGTCATTCTGGCTACCAACCTAAAAGCCAATATGGATAGTGCTTTCAGCCGCCGCTTTCAGTCCATCGTATATTTTCCTTCGCCTAACTACGAACAACGTTTGAAACTTTGGCGCAATACCTTCGAGGGGCATGTAAAACTGGACGATGATGTCGATTTTCAAGTGCTTGCCACTGACTATAAAATTACAGGCGGTTCCATTATCAATGTCCTGCGCTATTGTTCCCTTTCGGCCTTAGACAGGGGCAGCAGAATTATTAATATTGAAGATATTAGAGAAGGCGTGAAAAAAGAATTGAAAAAAGAAGGGAAGACAATGGAGTAGGGTTTTCTTGTTTTAGAACTTTTTACTAACTTAAGACGTTACTATTATATTGATATGATTATTAGTTTTGGATCAAAAGACACTGAAAAAGTTTGGAATGGTGAACGTGTTTCTAAATGGCCTCTAGAAATTCAAGAAATTGGAAGGAGGAAATTAAGAATGATTAATAACGCTCAAAACCTTTCTGATTTAAAAATCCCACCATCTAACCATTTAGAAAAACTAAAAGGTGAATTTAAAGACTATTATAGTATTAGAATAAATGACCAATGGCGGATTATTTTTAAGTGGTCGAAAGGAAATGCCTTTGAAGTACAAATTATTGATTATCATTAAATTTTAAACATGGAAAAGCTAAGAAATATACACCCTGGTGAAATTCTTCGAGAAGAATTTTTAATTCCAATGCAAATTTCTGCTTACAAACTTGCTAAAGATATCAACATACCACAAACAAGAATAAGTGAGATTATCAAAGGGAGAAGAAGAATTTCAGCAGATACAGCCCTTCGTTTGAGTAAGTATTTTGGTACTACTGCTAAATTTTGGTTGGGATTACAAAATGATTTTGATTTGGAAGAGGAACAAAGCGTTTTACTTGAAGAGTTGAGCAAAATACATCAACTGTCTTCTATATAAAGAGTTTGAGATTAGTAATTCATAAATACGGCTCAGCAAAAACCAAAATACGGCTCAAAATTTAGCATTTTTGCGCCGTATTTTATATTTCAGTGAGCCGTATTTTTGCAAAAAGCCCCGAAGAACAGTTGTTCCCTGGGGCTTTTATTTTCCATCAAATTTGGCAATTATTTTTTATTGTTATTATACAACAGTATCGGAGTAGGCAATGGCATTCCGTTTGGGGCAGTGCGCAGCAGATTCAGGAATTCGCGGACCGCCGTAAAAGATACAATTTTATCTGCAAAATATACCACTGCTTCTTTTACTTCTTTTTCGGTTGCTTCCAGATGATTCAGGATATTCATCAGGTGCATTTTCATATGTCCTTTCTGAATACCTGTGGTGACGAGTGATTTTACGGCTGCAAAGTTTTGAGCCAAACCTGTACAGGCAATAATTTTCATCAGATCTTCGGCTGATGGAGTTCCCAACATTTCCAATGAGCGTCTTGCCAATGGATGCAGATTTGTCAACCCGCCTACTGTGCCGATAGCCAAAGGAATGTCCAACCAAAATTTAAAAATGCCGTCTTCCACCTTAGCGTAGGAGAGACTGCGATACTGTCCGGAACGGGCTGCATAGGCATGTCCGCAGGCCTCTACAGCACGGAAATCATTTCCTGTAGCTAATACAACGGCATCGATGCCATTGAAAATGCCTTTGTTGTGTGTAGTTGCTCTATAAGTATCGATAGAGGCGATTTTTAGCGCCTTTTCAAATTTATAAGCAAAAGTTTCGGCACTCATTTCGCCGTCATTGAAGCTTTCCAGGTCGGCAACAGGACATTCAACTGAAGCTCTGACGAGACATTCAGGCGTATAATTGGAGAGAATGGCCATGATAATGGTCACTTCTCTTTCTTTGGCGCTGAGTTCGGTACGTGAACTCAGGAAATTGCGCAGGATGCGGGCCGCTTCTTCAAGGGTAGAGTTGATGAAATTTGCCCCCATAGAATCGCAGGTTTCGAAGCTCATATTCAGCTGATAGTAATTATCCTCCAAATGTGTCAGATCTACCAGTTCAATATCAACAATTCCGCCGCCGCGTTTTTTCATGTTACAGGTGATATGTGCAGTATCGGCATGAATCATCTTGCGTAATTCGGGCATCAGTTTTTCCAACTTTTTCACAGATCCGTACCACTCAAAGTGTACCTGACCCACTTTTTTGGTGGAGATCACTTCAGCTTTAAATCCACCGCGGTCGAGCCAAAATTTGGCAGCACTTGAAGCCGCTGCAACAACAGAACTTTCTTCAATGACCATCGGTACACAGTACACCTCACCATTTATCATAACGTTGGGTACAACGCCATAAGGCAGGTAAAAATTGCTGATGGTATTTTCGCTGAATTCGTCAAAAATCTTTTGTTTCTGAGGGTCACCATACCAAAAGCTTTTAAGTTCGCGGGCGACTTCTTCAGGATTTCTGAAGAAATTTTCAGCCAACCAGCGAATTTTTCCGGTTTTGGTTAATTTGGAGAACCCCGATACGATTTTCGGATTTTTCATATATTTTGTTTTGTGTATCAAGTATCAGGTACTTAGTATCAGGTACTTATATAATATAAAATTACCTGTTTTAAATTTTACCGTTATTTTGCTCTGTTTTAAAATCTCAATTTGCTGACCGTAGCTTATATAATAGAACTCTGGGGCTAGATACTAGATACCAGATACATTTTTATCATCGCACAGTTAAATAAGCTTCCGCCAATCTAAACCCTTTTATCTGTAAATCAATAAATTGATATAATTCTTCATAATTGCCTCTGGCATGTTTCAGAAAAGCAGAAGCCTGTCCGTAAATTGCCGTTGTTTTAACTTTATTGATCAGGTAATAACCATCTAAAAACGATTGAATACCTCCGGATATTATAACCTGTTTGCAAAGTAAATTGTTCGATTCATCTGCCAGGATTTTATTCACAAAATTCACCATCTCACCGGCACTGTGCCCCACTGTTGTCAATGGTTTGTAGGTTTCGAGCAGTTGTTCATCGCTTCGAAGCAATTCCAACATGGCAAAACTTGTACCGCCTGCTGCAGCAAAATCCAATGCCTGAATCGGTAATTTCATCAGTGCTTTCAAACTTTCAGGACCCATTCCCTGCCCTACTTCTTTAACAATGATAGAGAGATTTGGCTTAGCTTCAATCAGTCTATTCAGTGTAATCAAAGGAGAAACATAAAAACGGTCTCCTTCGGGCTGTAACCATTCCTGCATAGGATTGATATGTACAATCAGTCCGTCGGCACGCAGTTTACCTATTAATTGGTCTACAAGATCTAATTTGTTCGTTTCAATCAACTTTTCAATCTGAGCTATTCCCAAATTGGCATATAAAGGAAGATCATCACCTATAACATTCCGCACATCGAAATCCTTCAAATATGTATCATCGGTAAGCAATGCCCGGCAACTGCCCAAGCCCATACCAAAGCCAAAGTCCCTTGCTGCCCTTGCCAAATTATGATTGATGGTATTTGCCCAAGCTGTACCTCCAGTCATACTCGACACCCAAAGCGGCGCGCGGAAGGACTTACCCAAAAAACTAAAATTTTCATCTTTATTATCAGGATGAGCTGCAAGCAAAGGTTCATAATAGAACCTTTCATCAAGACTCATCTGATGAACCTGTGATTGGAAAGCCAGCGCAATGTGATCCTGCTTGCGCGATGCTGCCGTCTTGTCGTCGTCGGTAAACACTTCCCTGTCCTCGGTTTTTGAGATTAAAATTTCTTCGATATTGTTATCTGGCAATTGCATGAGGGCACAAAGTTAGTTAATTTTTATATCACTGAAAAGTTTTTCAATATTTTGCCTTTATTCTTAATGCTTTTTATTAACTCAACAACAGACGAATTTATTTTTTGTTTGATGTTTTTCATAAAATGTAATAAAATAATTAAACAAAATTTATCAAAGTATTCCTAATACAGTTTTTATTAACCTCAAAAAGAAGATCTATTAGTTTTTGGTAAGTTTTACCTGAAATTCCTAAATGTAATGATGATATTAATTTCGAAAAAAGCAATTTATTCCTTAGTTTTGAGAATCATTATCCGGAAATTTCAAAATATTAATCTGAAATAAACATGAAAAAACTTCTATTATTGGCCTGCCTTCTTTCTCTGACGAGGATTGCAAGCTCACAAACTCTGAGCCCTGAGGTGATAGGTAGCAGTGGCGGGCATTACAGCAGCGGAAACAGTCAGCTGAGCTGGACAGTTGGGGAAGCAGTCATCAACACACATAGCAGTGGAAATTTTCAGCTCACTCAGGGTTTTCATCAGCCATATATTAATATAAGTGCGTTTGATAATCTAACTTCAGGTGCTATCAATGTCAGTGTTTTTCCAAATCCTACAGATGATTTGATTGCGTTACAAATTAGCAGTTCCGGAAATTACAGCATCCAAATATTTGACATATTGGGCAGGAATTTGGAGAACAAAAAGGTAGAAAACAGCACCCTGATTGAATTTGACATCTCAGAGTATGCTGCCGGCAACTACCTGATGCGCATCAGCAGCGAAGACAATGCCCTCATTCAAACCTTAAAAATTCAAAAAACACGATAAACAATGAGAAATACATTCTATACACTTCTACTCTTCCTTTTTACAACAGGACTTTATGCACAGGCTCCTCAGGCATTCAAATATCAGGCAGTAGCCAGAGATAACTCCGGTCAAGTCATAGCTAATCAGAGCATCGGTTTTAGAATTTCCATTCTGCAAAACAGTCCCACGGGCACCGCAGTATATGCAGAAGCACACAATATTGCTTCCAATAATCTTGGATTGGTCAATCTTGATATTGGCGCAGGTACAGGTATTGCCGGCATGTTCAGTAACATTAACTGGGGAAGCGGCACCTATTATATTAAGTTGGAAATGGATGCTTCAGGCGGCACAAATTATCTGCTTATGGGTATTTCGCAATTGCTAAGTGTCCCTTATGCGCTGAACGCCCTTACAGCAACGAATGTCCTGAACGACAATGACGCTCAAAATTTGAGTCTGAACGGCAATACATTGAGTATTTCAAACGGCAATTCTGTTACTCTGCCCGGAGGAGGAACGGCCTATACAGCGGGATCAGGAGTTAATATTACAGGAAACGTCATCAGCAATACTGCACCCGATCAGGTGGTTTCTTTGACCGGAGTAGGTTCTTCAACAGTTACAGGTACTTATCCTAACTTTACCATCAGTTCTGTTGGAACAAATTATTCTGCCGGCAGCGGTATCAGTCTGCTAGGAACTATCATCAGCAACTCAGCACCCGATCAGGTAGTTTCATTGACCGGCAACGGTTCTACAACAGTGACAGGCACTTATCCTAATTTCACCATCAGTTCTGTTGATAATGTAAACGATGCGGATGCCAATCCGACTAATGAAATTCAGTCGCTGACTTTGGTAGGTAATACGCTTAGCCTTTCTGGCAGTAATTCTGTAACATTGAGTACAGGCGGTGGCAGTCTTGACCAGGCTTATGATTTTGGCGGAGCAGGGGCGGGTAAAACTATCACCGTTGACAATGGACCTGTCACCCTCAACGTAAGCGGTGTAAGTGCTATCGGACTGCGCTCAGACCTGAGCAATACCGGTACAGCCATCATTGCGAGCAGCAATACATCAGGCAATACTTTTTCAGCAATTCAGGCATCTACAAACAGTACTTCCAATCAGGCTTCTGCAATTATTGGCAACAGCAGCGGTACTGCTTGGGGCGTTTCAGGACAGGTACAGAGCACAGGATTGGCTCAGGCAGCAGTCTATGGCAGCAACCTGAGAACTGCAGGTGGTCATGGCGTTATGGGAATCGGTTTCAACGGTACTGTGGGTCAGACTAACTACAGTTCGGGCTATGGTGTATATGCAGAAAACTTTGATGCTGTAGCTCCACTTGGCAACGGCGTTGGCGCAGCAGGTAAGGGATACTACGGTATATTAGGTGAAGACAGATACTTGGGAGGACAGGCCGGCGCTTACGGCGTATTGTCAAACGGAAATTTGGGTGCAACCGGTACCAAAACTTTTATTATTGATCACCCTAAAGATCCCGCCAATAAAGTATTGCGCCATTTTTCTGTGGAATCCAATGAAGTATTGAATATTTATCGCGGCAATGCTGCCTTCGATACTAACGGCGAAGCTGTGATCGAAATGCCAGAATATTTTGCTGATATCAACCGCAATCCGACTTATCAATTAACACCAATCGGAGGTCCGGGCCAATTATATATCAAAAAGAAAATTGAGGGCAACCGTTTCGTAATAGCCGGCGGTCTGGCAGGCATGGAAGTTTCCTGGCAGGTTACTGCAGAAAGAAATGATGCTTACTTGAAGCAAAATCCGGCACAGCGCGAAGTGGAAATGGACAAACGCGACGGACAAAAAGGCAAATATTTTATGCCGCAACTTTTTGGACAACCGCTTGAAAAAGGTATGTTTTACAATGATGTGAAAGTGGAACAGAAGGAATTAAGCTTGCAGAAGTAGGAGTTTTTTTTCAATAGATGCAAATGGAAGAATAATTTAAAAATCCCGACATGTAACTAAATATGTCGGGATTTTCCATCAATCTGTTGACTCTTAAAGAACTTGTTGATAATCAACTATTTTTATGATTATTTCATTTGAATCTATTCTTTTAATAAATAGGTTCTCCTTCTTTTAACCAGCGCTCCAAGAAAGCATTAAAACTTGGTGCAATAACCTCAAAATCGCATTCGGACACAAGTGCAATCACTTGACCCATTGTACCATTTGGCCCCGGCGATAGATCGACATACGCAATGTCCTGGTCCCAATATGGCGCTCCCAAGAATGGAATCCACTGAGGACAATTTAGCCTATTCTGGATTGTATCATTTTCAATATATTCTTCTCCGCTAATTTCAATATATTCTTCCTCCACTTCCCTTTCATATTTCCATTGTTCTATAATTTCCGCTAAACTGCCTAAAAGCCATGGGCCACGATTTCTTCCGTCTTCCTGACCGTTATGAGTTAATAGGTACTTCCGAAAATCATTCGGAAATTTTAGGTTCATAAGTTTTTCTGCTTTAGCAATCTCGGCTTCAGTATTGCCCTTTCGAAGCCTAAGTGACTCTCCTTCTCTTTCCTGACTTAGTGCTTCCAATTTTTTCCAAATATCTTCCATCTTTTATTTATTTTTGAATTCATTATTTAGAATTAACTTACAAATTTCAATTTATACAAATTGATTTATGCACAACTTTGTTACTATAAAGATAACTAAAACATGAGAATATTTTTTCAACTTTTTTTCTCTCTTTTTTATTACATACAAACTATACAATTTAATAATTTCTGTTATTTAAATGTACGGTTCGTAATATTTAAAAGATTTTGAATCCTATTAAAATGAAAAACATCAGCGAACAGCTGCGAAATGCTCAAAACCGTGACCGAATGCTTGCCCTTTATGACGCTGCCCCATACCCGGAGGTACTTCAAAGCAGTCTGCCGCAAACGACTCCGCTTCTTACACATTGGATCAATGCGGTCAGCGGCAATGAAAATCCTGCACTGAGCAATAACAGCAATTTACTGGTTGCGGGTTGCGGAAGCGGCGCTGAGGCTTTCATGCTCGCAAACTTATTTCCGGAGGCGAAGGTTGTCGGTATTGACTTCAGTGAGCGATCAATTGCTAAAGCAAAGGAATTGGCATTAACTTCAACTCTAAGCAATATCAGTTTTGAAGTGGCCGATCTGATGAGTGCAGATTGTAAAAGCTACGATTCTTTCGATTTCATACTCTGCCATGGAGTTGCAGATTATGTATCTGATCCGGGAATACTTATGCAGACATTGGCCGGCTGCCTGAGTGAATTCGGTGTGATTTATATGACCGCGAACAGTCCTTATCATCCGGCGGGACGAATACGGGATGCATTTTCAACTTTAGGAATTCCACCCGAAGCATTTACAGACAGCCCCGATCAGCGGTTAGTTTTGCAGCTCATCACTCAACTTATGGGGACAGATGCTAAGTTACTTGGCTTGGGTACTGCTCCAAAGGCTTATTTGGATGTGGATATTTTTCCGCCAATTGCCCATCATGATTCAATGGAGACTTGGAGTAGGCATGCGGAAGAAGCCGGATTGTATTTTTCCGGATCTATGGACGCTCCAATTGGACTTTTACAGCTATCCGATGAACAATTACCGATGCTTTATAAGTTAGGAAAGGCCGAACTCTCTCAATGGTTGGCCAATATTTACCAAAGGCCGGGCATGCAGCTTTTATTCAGCAGAAAGAAACTGAATGAGCCAAATTTTGAACTGCCTGCACTTTGGGATTGGCATCCAAGACTTGATGCCTGCTTGGGTTTGCTGCCTGAATTGGGTGAAGACCCGAATCAACTTCGAAGTCTGACACTTCGGTTTCAGGGGCTTCCCGATTTTGTCATCAACAGCACTGCCTATGATTTGGAGATTCTAAGGAGATGCGAGGGCAAACTCAGTCTTGGGCAAATCAGAAAATCAATAGCTGTTGATGGGAATACAGACAGTTTAGTTGCCTGTTTATATCGGGCATATCATTATGGATTACTGTCAGATTAAAATAAAATCTGTAATAGAAATCTATTTATTAACCTTTTGAAAGGTCATCTTTCAATTAATTGCTGTCGCTGCCTCCATCATGAGGGAAATTGCGTTTCAGCTGTTCTCCTGTCAGATCTAAAATCTGAGTTAATCCGGCTGCAAATTCATCTTTTTTGAATTTCTCGGAAAGAAGGTTTTTCAGGTTTTCCCAAAAATCGATTGGAACTACAGCATTGATACCATTATCGGCAACAATGGAGAATTTATGAGATTCCATAAGCAAGTGAGCTCAACTTGTATGCGTATTTCGTATTGCCTTCAACGGCTTTAATCATTTTAATTATTGCTTTCTCCTCTTCGGAATTAAAAATAAAATTTTTCTTCTTTGTGAAAAGACCCAAAGGGAGCAGGGTTTTTATGTTTAAATAATCAACATAAAATAAATATTTTTTTCAATACTTCTTTAAATAGCTGTAAAAAAAAGGCAACCCGATGGGTTGCCTTTTTTGGGGGATCTGCTAATATTCATCATCAGGGAAGAAGAAATCACTTTTTGTAGGATAATCATTCCAAATGTCTTCAATGCCTTCAAAAAGATCTTCTTCGTCATCAAGGCCTTGAAGATTTTCGATTACTTCAATCGGTGCACCCGAACGGATTGCATAATCAATTAATTCATCCCGGGTAGCAGGCCACGGTGCATCTTGCAAATAAGAGGCGAGTTCCAAAGTCCAATACATAACCGATTTATATTTTTAAGGTTGAAAAATAATAAATTACTCAGCAGCCAATGGGCTAAAAAGCGTGCGAATGTAAACTATTGCACTTGAATCTCAAAACGAATCGTTAGGAAAAAAGTTCAGTATTATTGATTTTTTTTTAAAGTTTCTTTTTTTTTGAATAATTCCCAGATAACAATTCCCATACTAACCGAGATATTTAGTGAATGTTTAGTGCCAAATTGAGGGATTTCAATACAACCGTTAACCAACTCCATCACTTCATCCGATACGCCATCCACTTCATTTCCAAAAACGATACAAAGGGGAACTTCCGGCCAAATAAAATCCTGAAGCCAGGTACTGTCTTTAACCTGTTCAACTGCCCATACCTGATAACCCTGATTCTGAAAATGCTTAATAGCATCACAAGTATCCTCAAAATATCTCCAATCAACCGATTGGTCTGCACCCAAGGCAGTTTTTAGTATTTCGCGATGTGGTGGTTGAGCAGTAATACCGCAGAGAATTACAGATTCCAAAGCAAAAGCATCGGCTGTACGGAAGGCAGAACCTACATTCAGCGCAGAGCGTACATTGTCAAGAATTACAACCAGTGGAATTTTTTCCTGATTTTTAAAGGATTCTACATTAATTCTTTGCAGATCATCTATCGTTCTTTTTTGCATAATTGCATCATTTTTTTGCAAAGGTAATAACTGCCTCGAAAAATTCAGCTAATTTTGTAATATCGTAACATCAAAACAGAATTGATACCATGATAAAATATTTACAGCTATTTATAATTCTAATTCTACTTCCCAATAACAGTTATGCGCAGTTATTGCCAAAAGGGAATTATATAGAAGGCGGCATCCAAATTGGCCGTATATACAAACATACAGCAAAAATTGTCATTCCGGTCAATGAGCTTCCGCCGGTGTTGGGCGGCGAATTGAGTTGGGAGATGCGCTGTTTTGGACAAAAATATTGGCATAGTCTGAGCCGTTTTCCCCGATTGGGTTTTATCGGTAATTTTAATGCATTCAGAGATCCGCGCTTGGGGTGGGGGGTCGGTATTATGCCTTTTGTTTCAATGCGTTTTTTCAAAATTGGTCCGGTGGAAATGTATGGCCGCATGGGTATGGGCCTGGGGTATGTATCAGAAAAATGGGACGGGTATTTTAATCCTATGAATAATTTGATTGGATCACATGTCAACAGTAATGTATCGTTTCGCTTAGGTTTGGGTATTGAAGCACATAAGAAATTCGACATCAGACCCAGTTTCAGCTTTACACATTTTTCAAACGGTGCGTCGCAATACCCCAATTTGGGTATCAATGTCATGTCTTTTCACCTTGGATTATTATTTAAAAACAGTCCTGTAGAACTTTGCGATTTTGTACACAATCATGAAAATATGCCTAAAAGGCATAAGGGAATACGACTTGCGGCTTATGCCGGATTGGGCATGAAAGAAATTGGCCGGACTTACAGAGGGCCAAAATATGCTGTCACTGTTGCAAGTTTGGAAGCCGGTATGTTTGTTACCGTAAACAACGTATTGAAGTTGGGTGCAACTCATGAATATCACCAATCGGAATATGACTTCTATACACACAGCAGCGGTGATCTAAACTTTGAAGCAGCAACAAGAAAGGCCAATAAATTTCTTTTTTATCTGGAAGATGAAATTCTGATGGGCCATTTTAGCTTAATTGGTCAGGTAGGTTATTATTTTAACAACCCGACTCAAAAACTGCCTTTTACAAGAATTGGATTTAGGTATTATCCTTTAGATCCTGTAAAAAAATCAGTGGTGCCTTATATCGGCATACGCTTAAAATCCCATGCAATCACGGCTGAGTATTTTGACCTGACAATAGGTGTTGCCATTAAATAAATTGAGAGAAACCTGTTAGATGAGCAGAAGAAAAAAAGACTTGACAGTATGGCCGTCAAGTCTTTTTTAGTTATAATTTCTGATTATTGTTTTAATCTGGGATCCAACGCATCTGTAAGCCCCTCTCCAATAAGGTTAAAAATAGTTACGGTAACGAAGATGGCTACCCCAGGAAATACTGCCAACCACCATGCTTTAATACCGGCATCGCGCGAAGCCTTTAAAAGTGAGCCCCAAGTTACCTGTTCAGGCGGAACGCCCACTCCAATAAATGAGAGGAATGACTCTGTCAAAATTGCAGATGCAATACCAAAGGCAATAGCTATGAGTACCGGCGCCAATGAATTTGGAATTGCATGTCTCAAGATAATTCTGTACTCACTGTAACCAAAGGCCTGAGCTGCCTCAATATATTCAAGAGAGCGAACCCTGAGCAATTCTGCACGAATAAATTTAGCAATACCGGTCCAGCTCACCGATCCGATAATTGCCATTACATAAAAAATAGAAGACGTTTTAATAATAGCCAGAATTGCCAAAATTAGAATTAGTACCGGTATTGAGGTAACAATCTCGATAAGACGCATAACTATAATATCCATAGGAATTGTGGCCCTGCTGCCTAACCAGGGAATGGACTTAAATAGCAGTGACAATCCGTAGGATACGCCCATGATGATAACAAAAAGGAAGAAATTAAAAAACATCTCGTAAAAAAGATATCCCGATGCAATATTATCTCCCATTATGTAACCTCTGACAACAAAAGCATAGAAAACAAAGACGATAATGCCAATTGCAATGAGAAAAACGGATGCTCGGGTCACTTTCATACGGGTATCGCCGAAATAACCTGCAAGTGCCCCCAACAGAATCCCGATAAAAGTAGCGATGGACATGGCTACAATACCTACCAGCATAGCAATGCGTGTGCCATGTATCATCCCTGAGGCTACATCTCGCCCCATGTGATCTGTGCCTAAATAATGACGGCTTTTATGTTTTTTGAGGATCTGTTTGCTCAAAGGACCCACTGAAGCATTGGCTACATCTGTTTTCTCCGGTCTGTAAGTTATGGGGGGGAAAACAACAAAATTATAAGTAAAAGTACTTTCAGAGGGTTGGCTCCAATCCTGGGTCAGAAAAACCTCATCCCATTTTGATAGCTGCAGATCTACAAAATACTGATGAATGATAGGAAAAATAATTTTGGTTTTCTTTTCTTTTACACCTTGTTCATTGGTAATAATAACATTTACAGAGCAGAAAATCGGTTTGTCATTGGCCAAAAAATCGGCAAAAAGTGCAAAGGCTAAGATGATAACAAAGAAGCGCAAAGACCAAACGGCCAGTCGGTTCTTTCTGAACTGACGGGTCACTATGGCCGTGTAGCTTTGATCGGTCTGCTGCTGGATAGCTTTAGCGATTTTGTCTTGTTTCTTTTTGTTAAAAATCCACATATATTATAGCGTCGCTCCTTTACTATTTAAAAGAAATTCTGGGATCTACTACAGCGTAGAGGATATCGGCTATCAGATTGCCAATCATTGTTAGAATGGCAGCAAGCATTGCCACTGTAAAAACAATTGGCCAATCTCTTTCTCCAATTGCTTTCAGTACCAATACGCCCATTCCCGGAATATTATAAATAAGCTCAATTGCAATAGCACCGGAAAGTGCTCTGGGAAATACTGAACTGAATAATGTTATTATTGGGAATAGTGAGTTTCTAAAAGCATGTTTCCAAGTCACCTTGTGTTCGCTCAGTCCTTTAGAATTGGCGGTGCGTATATAGTCCTGACGTAAAACGCCCAGCATAGCACCACGCATCTGCCTGGACAAATAAGCAAATGAACTGAAAGTGATACAGAAGGTTGGCAGGAAAAGATGATAGAATATATCCAAATATTTTGTCACGAAAGGCGTGTTTGGATTATTTGCATATTCCATAGACTGTACACCGCTGGTTGGAAACCAGTCGAACATGACACCGTAGTTTTTAGTGGTAAAAAATACTATAAGAAGAGTTCCTATCCAAAAAGAAGGCAATGAGTATAGAATAAAAAGCACTGTTGTAGAGAGATTATCAATAAACCTGCCTTTTGCATATATACCTTTTATGGTAATGGAGAAATTCTGAGTTTTTTCGGTAACTTTATTCCTTAGCTTTTTTATACCCCAAAAAGCAATTGGGATACTGATAAGTATCAATTTTGCAATAAGGGGCAATAGAAGGAAAACAAAGAAAAGGAATGACCAAACCCACATATACATCAATTTCAGTATAAGCAGAGAATTATCGGCCAAATTCATAAAACGGAAACTTATTAAAAAAAACCAAAATCTACCTAATGAATTTACGGTGAGATTCCCCTGATTGGCTTTTTCTTTTACCAAAAGAGCAAAGAGCATGAATAAAACATTTATGCTGATAAGCGCGGAATAGAAAAAATTGGCAGTAATTGCGCTATTCAAATAAGCATAAAATAAAATAACCATAAGTATAGACCCAATAAAAGCCTCTAAGCTCAAAAGCGGTTCAAACCTTTCACTGTTCCTTTTCCAGTGTGCGCTCTGTACACCCAATGGAATAGAAATGATGTAGGATACAATAATAGAAAAAATATTCATCAGTAATGTCCAAAAGACTGCATCTGTAAGCCGTTTTGTAACCGGGAGTCCGTTTGTATAGGAGCTGCCAAAATCCCCGCGCAAAAAGCCTTTTCCTGTATAAAGCTTCACGCGCTTACTCAGTAAGTCCTTCTCCTTATTCAATACTGTTATTTCTTTAAGCAATGGGCTGATTGCTCTATTGAAATTGGCGATATTTATCTGAATACTCTCTTTTAATGCTACCAAACTGTCTATCTCTTTTGGCGAGAATACTTTGGTACTGTCATTGGCTGTAATAAATTCCTCTAACTGTTTATTTTTAGCAATATAAGGCTTTTGAATTCTTGAAATGCTGTCCTGTCTGTTATTGAGTTTTGAGATGTCAGCATAAAGTTTTTCAACACTAAGATAAGCACTGCTGTCTACAGTCTGAAACCATGGATAATCGCCAAACATCCATGTATGATATTGATTATCAAATCCGTAAAAATGGATTCTGGGTGTATAAAGTTTATACTTACTGACATTTTTCTTGACGTTGGAAAAAGTTTCGCTCAGTTTTGGTATTTCTTTTTTAATATCTGATAGGGCAGAATTATAATTGCTGTTTATTGCTTTTTTAAGTGTATCAAGTTTAAACAGAATTGTTTTTTCGTTAAAATCCTTGAACAGCTCATCAACATTTCTTCGAATTAATCTGCGGATATCATAGAGCTTTTCTGTTTCAGGTATTTCGACGGCTATGAAAAGTACTTTACGAAGCTGCTCATAGTATTTCATGACATCATCAGAATTGCCATATTTTGAGATAAGTCGGCTTACCAGCTCCCTATGCTCCATTTTAACTATTTTGTAAAGATCTTTTGGATAAGCTGCCGAAGTAAAAGTAAAATAAAATGCCGGTTTGTCCAGACCGATTTTTTTTGCTTTAATGAGATAGCCCTCCTCAATTGTTAGCAAGCTCTGCCCACCGGATCCACCTTGAGGTCCGTCACTCAATAGAACTTCTACCGGATCGCCGGGAGCCATTTTACTCAATCCAAAGATAATGAGAGAAATAGCAAAGAAAGTTGGGATGAAAATCAATATACGTTTAACTATATATTGAAACATTGTGCATAGGAGTTAAAAAGCGTTGAGCATACCGCAAAAAAATACATATTCAGATTAAGAAAAATCTGCAAGGTAATACAATCAAATCTGCCAAAATTAGCGAATAGTGATCTATTATTTCAAGAAACAGGTAAAGGAATTTTAAAAATATTAATAGTAAAAAAAAGTGCTGAGCCTTTTAAGTTGCCCAGCACTTTTTATTTTTAGAAGAGAAAGTTATTTCAAGTCAAAGTTTTCTACTCGGTAACCGGGGTTTAAAACGCTTGTTTCTGTATTTTTGAAGCGTTTGTGAATTACCAGGCAGGCGCTGGGAACACAAATGAATACACATGGCATTTCGTCATGGATAATTTCCTGAATTTTTTTGTAGAGCTCATTACGTTTTTTCTCGTCAAAAGTAGTTCTGATCTCATCAATAATTTTATCAGAGGCTGCATTTCCAAAACCAGTTCTGTTACTTCCATCAGGTGTATCGGAAGAAGTGTGCCAGAGTTGTTTAAGGTCATCCAGACTTGGACTTGTGTTGTTCCAACCACCACAAACTACATCGTAGTTTCTGGCTTTAATATCACTAAGATAAGACCCCCATTCTCTAACTTCCAATTCTACTTTTATACCTGCTTTTTTAGAAGCTTCCTGGAAGAGCAGACCGATATTTTTACGGGTTTCATTTCCTTCGTTGTATTTAAATTTGATAAGCAGCTCTATTTTTTTGCCTCCTACAGTTTTATCTACAATACCATTTTTGTCACTGTCTGTCCAACCCGCTTCAGCTAAAAGTTTTTTGGCAGCTTCCACGTCGTATTTTACCTCTTTCAAATCATTATTGTAATAAGGTTTTCTAGGGTTGATAGGAGAATTGCATTTAATAGCCAACTCACTGTAAAGACTTGAAATAATATCATCTTTATTTACAAGGTGTGCAATTGCCCTACGTACACGTTTGTCAGTAAATTTCTCATTTTTGGTATTTATACCCAAGTAAACACTGCTAAAGGTTTCAGGTGTAGAAATATCATATAACTTTTGAAAGTTATCATCTTCTTTCAGTTCAATAAATTTTCTTGGTTTATTGATGCTCAAGACATCGAGACCTTCTTCCTGAGCCATTGTGATTGCTGTACCTTCATCACTTACTACTTTATAAGTGATTTGAGGCGGATAGGCTTTCAGCATTGGATTATCTTTAATTTTGTCTCCCCACCAGACTTTTTTACGTTCAAGTTTGATGTGTTGTCCGCTTGCCCATTCCTTAAATTTATAAGAGCCGCAGCCTACTACTGTCTGACGTGAAAACTTAGGGTCATTGAACTGTTCGGCAAAACGATTGATATCAGCATTGTCAGCCAATTCAGAATACTTGGAACCGCTCAGATCTTTGATTGTAAATTTTTTCATAAGCCCTTCTGCATCATAAATATGCTCAGGAAGGATATGAAGATCACCTGCACATTCTTCAGCTAGGAAATACCGTTCGGTAGAATAGATTGTAAATTTTTTATTGTTTGCTTCGTCAACAACAATATCCTTCATAAAATCAAAGTAAGGTCTCATATGACCTGAATTTACCTGTGGATTTTTGATGGCTTTTATGGTAAATAGATAATCGTAAGCCGTTACAGGTTTACCATCATCCCAAACTGCTTCCTTGGAAATTTCAAAAGTAAGTGACATACCTCCCTTAAATTCTCCATCATTCAATTCTTTGATTTCTGGGCGTTTAACTGCTGCCTGAGCAACTAATTGCAAAGATTTTGGATCGTACTCCAACAATCTGGAGAAAATTGAGTTTAAAATAATGCGGGAATGGGCACTTGTAGAGGTAATTGGATTGAGTCTTTCCGGCTCTCCCAACAACCATACAATTACATTGGGGTCATCTGCCTTCTTGCTGTTTATTTTGGGTGTTTCAGGTTTGTCATTTCCCTTACCTCCAATATTACAGGCAGTAAGTAACGAACTTCCTATCAAAGCAATCCCCAAATACTTGGCAATTTTTATAGCGTTCATAAAAGTTGTTGTGGTTTATTATTTTTTTGACAGTTTTTACTGTGCAAATTTTTAAAATGTGTTTACTGGGAAGATACAAAATTATATTTTTTTAGGATTGTTTTAAAAAAATAGATAGTTTTAATCATATATTTTTAAAAAAAATCAAAAATGAGCTTTCATGAAGGAGAGAATAATAATAACAGGGGCAAGCGGTCTGGTTGGAGAATCACTTTGTAAATTACTGTATGACAATGGTTTCGATGTCGCAATACTCAGCAGAAGCGATAAATCGGCATCCAAATACCCTATTTTCAAATGGGATTTAGAAAATGGTTACATTGACGATTCTCTTTTTGATCAAAAAATTGATTACATCATTCATCTTGCAGGGAGCCCAATTGCCGACAAAAAATGGACTGATGATCAGAAAAAAGAAATTATTTCGAGCAGGGTTGACAGTATAAATCTTTTGGCTAAATATCTCGAGGAACATAACTGCAGACCAAAAGCATTTATTTCGGCATCTGCTATCGGCATTTATGGAAACAGCCTCGATGACCGAATTCTAAATGAATATTCAGTTTTAAAAAAGGAAAGCACAGAATTTTTGGTTCAAACCTGTCTGAAATGGGAAGCAGCTACTGAAAAAATCAAAAAAATGGGCGTCAGAACTGCTATACTTCGTATCGGGATTGTGCTGTCTGAAAAGGGCGGGGCATTGGCCAAAATGTTGCCTTCTTACCGCTTTGGTTTGGGAGCTTATTTCGGAAACGGTAAGCAGTATTATTCCTGGATACATATTGACGACATTTGCAAAATGTTTCTTTTCCTAATCAGATCCGAAAAAGCAGAAGGGGTATACAATGGTGTAGCGCCAAACCCAATAACGAACAAAGAACTTGCTGCCGACATTGCCAAAGCAAAAAATCAAAAGGCTTTGCTATTGCCCGTACCAAAAGTTGCCATGAAAATTGCTATGGGCGAAATGGCCGTGATAGTTCTTGACAGCATAAGAGTTGAACCCAAAAGAATGCTGGAGGCCGGCTTTGAATTTAGTTTCCCTGAAGCTCTGGCTGCATTGAAAGATCTTCTTAAGCGGTAGAAATCTTGTACCTTCATTTTAATAAAAAACAGAGGCTAGCCTCTGTTTTTTATTTACTGCAAAAGCGAAAAGTATAATCCAACTGACAATCTCTATACTTAGCGAGGTATACGGATCACCTGTTTCTCTCTCAAATCATTTGATGCCAAATTATTGTATTCTTTTATTTTTTCCCAATTTAAACCATACTTTTTGCCCAGGCTAAAAAGTGTATCTTTGGCTTGAACAGTGTAGATCAGGAAATTCTCCTTTTTTACTTTTGGGGTTTCAGTTTTTACTGTTTCCGGTTCCAATTTAGGTTCAACTTTGTTCGCATTGGAAGACTCCGGTTTAAAAATCTCCAATTTTTTCTCGGGTTCAATACTGAAGGATTCACTCTTTCTATCAGTAATAGGAAATTCCAAATTTACATGTTCATCGTTAAGATTGGCTGCTGTATTCAGTTTATTGTCAGAATCATAAACATTTTCTGGATAGGTTGGGCTATTCAGAACAAGATTGCTGCTGATTGGCTCTGGAACTACAACTTCAGGACTCTCGACTTTAACTGTCGGTTCATCAGATACAGGTGTTTTTATGACTGAAAAGTCGTCCTGAACTTGGGCTGTGCGCAATGCAGGTACTTTAAACGCTTTCTCATTCAACAGAATCATCTCCCCATTTTTGGGTTCCTGACCTTCAAGCAAAAGGTTTCTTTCCAGGAGGTCACTCAGTTTAATTCCATAGTACTGAGCAATTTCATACATTGTCTCGTCTGCTTTCACCTGATGGTACATTTCTTCCCCTTTATATTTTGATTTTTTGGGCTGAATGAAACAGAATTGATTTTCGATAAGTCGGTCACCATCTACCAAGTCATTGAAAAGCAAAAATTTACGATATGGTATATCAAATCGGGTTGCAAATTCCAAAGCAGTTTCATTAGGTCGGGCTGTTGCATAGGTTGAACCGTTTTGGCGGAACAATCCTTTTTTGTACTCCTTGAACAGGATACCGGTTGTTTTTCTTCGCAGTTTTCGCTGCATGTGCTCAGGAATAACGAACACTTCAGTGGCCAGAATTGGCGTTGCCTGTGTACTGTCAGTTTTTGCCATGAGCATAGGACTTATTGAGAGGTCATAAGCTTGCAGTTTATATTTTTCGATAGTACCTATAAGCTTCTGCGGGTAAGTTGGATCGGTTGCATAGTTTGCCTTTTTAAGGCCATGAGCCCAACTTACATAGTCGGTACTTTCATAATCAAAAAGGAATGCATAATGCTTTCTACCTTTCAAAAATTCGGTATGATCAATATAGGATGAATCGGCAGTTGAATAAACACGAAAACAAGATTCTGTGGGATCATCGTCCCACTGATAATAGGATTTACCCTGCCAGCCTTTATGGCATTTAATCCCAAAATGGTTGTTGGCTTCTCTAGCCAAAAGGCTATTGCCGATTCCTGATTCCTGAATTCCCTGGGCCAGAGTTATACTGGCAGGAATTCCGCTGCGTTCCATTTCACGAATGGCAATATCCTTAAATCTGTCGATATATTCGTGGATGTTATATTTTTTATGCTCTACCGACTGAATTCCCTGTGCGCTGAGGCCAAGACTCATGCACAATGCAGCTAAAGTAAAGAAAGAGCCGATAAGGCTGTCCGAACGCTGATATTTAGATCCCGTCATGGATTTCTGTTTTTGCCCGTTTAGGTAAGTTAAATTATTCCGTCGGGTAATTGTACTGAAAACGATGATATTTTCAGCTATATTATATACCAAGGATATTCTTCTGTATTGTTTTTTAACCCCTATCTAAGTTTGGGTCTGAAATCAGCCTGTTCATTCAGAAAAACAAACTCTCCAATTGCAGGTTCATCTCCATCTTTCAGATGATTTCGTTGCTTTAGTTTTGACAATTTTATACCATAGCGCTGAGAAATTAGGTGTATATTTTCTCCTTTCTGTACTGTGTGCGGCAGTCGCTCTGCCGCAACAAGATTGGCTTTGGGCTCTAAGTAGATAAAACAGCCGAGCGGCAGTTCCAATTCCTGACCGTATTTTAAATCATTAAAACGACGTAAATCAGTAATGTTAATATTGGTTTTACTAGAAATATCGGCAAAACTTTGGCCGCTTTTCATAGCAACAGCAAGCAGATTGTTTTGGTAGAAAACTCCGACAGAGTTACAGTGGCGTTCCGGAAAAATGGGAGTCTCCTTATTAAGGATTTTATTCTGAATGTGTATTACCTCAGAAAGGTCATTTTGAATAGAGGCAGAATAATCGGCCTGACAGTTTAGTCTTGAGTCAATATCATCAATTTTGGAACTCAACTGTTTATCACAATGCTGCAGTTCGCTTTTCAAAGCCAGTATCTCAGTTTTGAGCTCTGCCTGCATTTCCAATATTTCAATTTGAGAAAGATAAGCCTTTTCAAGGCTTTTTTCCAAAACCTGAACACGGACATTCATGACTTTTGAATCATTTTCAGCGAGCAGCAAGTTTTTGGTAGTCTTCTTGTCGTATTGAGCCAAATTGTACTGTTCTACAATTTCAATTAGTTTTTTTGCATAACCGGGATCAGTTGCATAATGGGCTTTGCTGAGGCCATTTGCCCAATATTTATAATCAAAATTTTGAGCCAGGAATAGAAAGCGGTAATTCTCTTTACTGATTAAAAAATCAGAATGATCGCGATAGGATTCTTTTGTATTTTGGTAAGAACGAAAACAATGCTTCTCTGTCTTAAACCCTTCTTTGACATATTCTTTTGTTCGGGAAAAATAAGATTCACCCTGCCAACCCCTGTGGCATTTAATCCCAAAATGATTGTTGGCAGTCTGTGCCAAATCACTCTGTCCAAAATATGATTCAAGCATACCTTGTGCAATAATAACACTGGCGGGCATACCGATACGCTGCATTTCATCTACAGCTGTGCTGATGTGTTCATGAATATAGGCTTCTGCAAGCTGATGCTCAGAGATGTTTACAGGATGATCAGGGGCATTGGCCTGTAAAGCAAAAAAGATGCCCGACATCAAAATTGCTTTTAATGTTAAGATAGGTCTCAAAGTCATGTTAAATCGCGTGTTTTAGGTCTAAAAGCATCCCGAATACATACAGATAGTCAGCCTGAATGTACAAGTATACACAGGTTCGGGGTACAAGGTCTATTAAGTGGAAACTAAAAATAGAAAAGGAATAGATCGGTGCGGTCTCAAGGTAACGATCTAAAACATTTTTGGTCTCTCTCTTTAAAATTCATCTAAAGGCAAAAATAATAATTAAATTCTTACATCCAAATAAAAACCTTCATTTTTTTTAACTTAATGATAACAATCTCAAAATATTTATCAACTTTTTGTCAAATCATGTACATTTTTAAAATAAAAGACTATTTTAGAGTATACTAACATCTTTAAACCATTTTGTACTAAATTTATTTAATATATGAATATTTTAGTTATTAATTGCGGCAGTTCTTCAGTCAAGTCAGAAATAATAAACAGTAAAACAGGAAAACGTATTATAGAAATGACTATGGAGCGTATTTCCGATGCAAATCCTGAACTGTTCTTCAGCGACGACAATAATAAAATTCTCTGTCCCGAAAGCGGTCATGAAGCTTCATTGCGTTTTGCGTTGCCCCTGCTTATCGAAAAACTTAAAGAAACCCCGATAAACGGAGTGGGCCACAGAGTGGTTCATGGCGGCAGTAAATTTGACCAGCCTATTATCATCAATGCAGAAGTCGAGGCCGCCATAGAAAGCCTGTTTTCACTTGCTCCGCTCCACAATCCGCCAAATCTGTTGGGCATCCGAATTGCTAAGGAATTCTTTTCAAATGTTCCGCATGTTGCTATTTTTGATACTTCCTTTCATCAGACTTTGCCCAGTAGAGCTTATACTTATGCGCTGCCCAAAGCACTGCGTGAAAAATATGGTATCCGCCGATATGGTTTTCACGGTACCAGCCATAAGTATGTTGCCGAACAGGCAGCAGCAGCTTTAAGTACTGACCTTAAAGATTTGAGAATTATCAGTTGCCACCTCGGCAATGGAGCAAGTATAACTGCAGTTGAATATGGACGTTCAGTTGAAACAAGTATGGGCCTTACACCATTGGAGGGCCTTGTAATGGGTACCAGATCAGGAGATATTGACGCAGGAATACTTTTGCATATCGCCCGCGAAGAAGGCATGACTTTCGATCAGTTGGACAAAATGTTGAATAAGGACAGTGGCCTCAAAGGGCTTTCCAATGCCGGCAACGATATGCGCGACATTATTAATAAAGCAGCTGAAGGGGATGAGGACTGCCGTATTGCACTGCAGGTATTTACCCACCGCCTACGAAAATATATAGGTGCCTATGCTGCCGTCATGGGCGGAGTGGATGCAATTGTCTTTACCGGCGGAATCGGCGAAAACAGCAATGTTGTCCGAAATAGAGTTTGTCAGCGCCTCGAATATATGGGGGTAATTATCGACGAAGATCTGAACCAGGACCTTAGCGTTAACGATGAAAAACCTGTCGGATTTTTCAATGATGTCAATAGCCGTGTAAAACTGTTAGTTATTAAAACCGATGAAGAAAAAGCTATTGCCGCTGAAACTTCCCGATTGATTAATCAGGAAAATAAAGTCAATACCATTCCAACTATACCAATTGCCATCTCTGCACGTCATATTCACCTCACTCAGGAAGTGGTGGAACAGCTTTTCGGAACAGGATACAAACTTACGGAAAAGGCACCGCTCTCTCAGCCTGGGCAATTCGCTGCCAATGAAACGGTTACTGTTGTCGGTCCAAAAAACAAACTGGAAAGAGTGCGTATTTTAGGTCCCTGCCGAAGTCTGAATCAATTGGAAATCTCGCGAACCGATGAGTTTTTCTTGGGCTTGGATGCCCCTGTTCGTGCCTCCGGTAAAGTGGAGAACACTCCCGGAGTGAAAATTGTCGGTACTCATGGAGAAACTATCCTGAAAGAAGGTGTTATCTGCGCTTGGAGACATATACACATGACTCCTGCCGATGCAGAAGTCTTTGGCGTAGTCGATGGAGATATTGTAGAGGTAGATGTGAATAATGGCGTGCGTCCGCTGACTTTCGGAAATGTACTCATTCGGGTATCACCTAGTTTCAAACTGGAAATGCACATCGATACCGATGAAGCAAATGCCGCAGAACTCTCTCAAAATGCCGAAGGCGAACTGTTGAATACAGAAGGAACAGCAACACTTGTGAAAAGAAATCTGAAACATTAATGAAATCTTTCCTGAAACAATTTATATTTGGAACTGTTTTAGAACAGCTTTTGTTTATATTACGATATTAACATTTTAAAAACATTTTGAACGCCTAATCTAAACTTTGGAGAATAAGAATATGAGTGCATTGAATTTGTTTTTGCTTATGGCGGGAATGTTGAGCCTAACAGTTACCAAGACTTTTGCTCAAATCAACCCCGACGATTTGACTATTAAAATCAATAAACAGTCTAAAAAGATTGAAGTTGTTAAAAAATCTGATGGTGCCAATGTAACTGCATCCTTCAAGTTTAACAAAGCCAATATCGACATCTTCGACAGAGGCGGTGACTATGCAGGCACTGTTGAACTTAAAGATTGGTCTGTTCCTTTGGACGAGTTTTCAACGGATGAAATCATCAAGATTTCAGTGATCAGCCTTACTATTATTGAAAATGGAAAAACCATTGAACTGAAAGACATTCGTCTGCAGCTTTAGATTTATGCAGGATATATTTCAAAACCGCAGTTTCAAATATGGAGATGGGTTGTTCGAAACCCTCAGGTTTATTGACAAAAAAGTAGTTTTTCTCCATCAGCATTTCGAAAGACTTGCAATTGGTTTGAAAACACTGAAAATGTCGTCACCGCTCGGGTTTTCTCCCAATTGGATTGAAAATGAAATAAATAAGGCAATAAGTGCCATACAGAAAGATGGCTTCAAACAACCCCAAATCGAAAACGATCAGCATGCGGATTTGCCTTATTGGCGGGTTCGCATGACTTTTTGGAGGGAAAGCCCGGGACTTTACACGCCCGATTCCAATAATGTTGCCTGGCAAATCGAGGCTAATCCGATTCCTGAAGGATTTTTCACACTGAATGAATCCGGACTCAAAGTGGGTGTCTATGAACAGATTAAACTCTCGTCCGATCTCCTTTCTCCATTAAAAACAACCTCTGCCCTACCCTATGTCATGGCGTCTATTCATAAAAAAGAAATGGGTTGGGACGATGCACTGCTGCTTAATTACCACCATAGAATTGCCGAAGCTACTGCTTCCAATATTTTTCTCTGCCAAGGAAATAAGCTCTTTACCCCTAGCCTCTCAGAAGGGCCTGTTTCCGGAATATTAAGACGACTTCTTCTTGAAACTGCTGTTGAAATTGGGCTTGAACCTATTGAAACAGCTCTGACAACTGAACATTTTAAAAATGCAGATGAAATATGGCTGACCAACGCCATTCATGGTGTCCGTTGGGTAGAATCAATTCAGCTTGATAAAGAAACTGTATATTCAAATAAAACAGCTGCTGAAATGATTAAAACATTGAACTCTTTTGCCGCCAAAGGCATAAAAGGCTGACAGAATAAAAATTTAAAACGATTTTTTTACTACTAATTATCAAAGACTTGTTAGTTTTGGAGATAGTATTACTTTTGTCTATATCCTAATTTTATTAAACTAATTAAAATCTGTAATTATGTCTGAACGCATTTGGTTGAAGAACTACCCTTTAGGAGTTCCTCATGACATTGACACTGAAGGCTATACATCAATGGTTGACCTTATTAATGACAATTTGGTCAAATTCAAAGATCGTCCTGCCTTTACAAGTATTGTCGGCAGCTCAAAAAAAACAATGACTTTTAGTGATGTTGATCAAAAATCAAGAGCATTTGGCGCTTATCTTCAGTCAATTGGGCTAAAACCCGGCGACAAAATTGGTATTATGATGCCAAACCTGCTTCAATATCCGATTGCCGTCTACGGTGCCATGCGTGCCGGACTTATTATTGTGAACACAAATCCACTATACACCGCCCGCGAAATCGAGCATCAATTCAATGATGCCGGAGTTACTGCTGTTGTGATTGCTGAAAACTTTGCATTTGAATTGGAGAAAGTTCTCAAAAAAACACAGGTAAAACATGTGATTGTTGCCAGTATCGGTGAAATGTTTGGCGGCATAAAAGGAACTGTTATCAACTTTGTGGTGCGCAATATCAAAAAGATGGTGCCCAAATACAATATTCCCGGCAATGTAAAATTTTCAACCTGTCTAAAGAAAGGCAATCCGGCCAACCTAAAGTTACACAAATCGGGCATGGAGGATGTCATCTGTCTGCAATATACAGGCGGCACAACCGGCGTTTCAAAAGGCGCAATGCTTACCAACAGTAATATTTTGCACAATATGTTTCAGGTAAAAGCCTGGATGTCGGATGCAGACCTCAAAGAAGGCGTGGAAACGGTGCTTACACCGCTGCCGCTTTACCATATTTTCTCATTTGTTGTGAACTGCCTCTGCCTAGGCAGTTTTGGCGCAGAAAATGTTTTGGTTATCAACCCACGCGACATTCCTGCTTTGGTTAAAATCATTGCAGACAGCAAACCCTCACTCATTACCGGTGTCAATACCTTATTCAATGCCCTTTTGAACAATGAAGATTTCTGTAAATTGGATTTCTCCAGACTTAAAGTTGTTGTTGGTGGTGCTATGGCCATTCAACGTCCGGTTGCTGAACGTTGGAAAACGGTGACTGGTGTTACCCTGACCGAAGGCTTCGGTATGACCGAATCTTCGCCTGTAGTAAGTGTGAATCCAATCCGTGGTAATGCCCGCATTGGCACAATAGGCATGCCGGTACCTTCTACCTGGGTGCGCATCTGCGATGAAGACAATAATGTTCTTGCATTGGGCGAAGCCGGCGAAATTCAGGTAAAAGGTCCGCAGGTTATGAAAGGCTATTACAATCAGCCCGATGCCACTGCCAGCACTATTACGCCCGAAGGTTGGCTGCGTACCGGCGATGTGGGCATTATGGATGAAGATGGTTTTGTCAAAATTGTAGACCGCATCAAAGACATGATTCTGGTTTCGGGATTCAATGTTTACCCCAATGAAATTGAAGAAGTACTGGCCTCGCATCCAAAAGTATTGGAAGCTGCTGCAGTTGGCGTAGCTGATGACAAATCAGGTGAAGCAGTTAAAGTCTTCATCGTTAAAAAAGACCCTTCGCTTACTCAGGAAGAAGTAATGGCGCACTGTACTGAAAATCTAACCGGTTACAAACGCCCAAGATTTGTGGTTTTCCGCGATGAATTGCCTAAAACCAATGTCGGCAAAATATTGCGTCGTGCGTTACGCGACGAAAAGTAATTTCTAATAAATTTTTATTGAATAAAGGCAGAAGATTGGCTGCCTTATGTCTTTCTGATAATCCATAATCCGCACAAGCTTACAATTATTCTGTATAATTTTTAAGCTGAGCGATCGTCTAACTTATCCTTCGCTTCAATCCGGAATCTAGCGATATAATTGGCTTATAGAATTGATTTGCTAACTTTTTGTGAGTTAGCTATGCCAATATAATCGCATAACGCTGCCGCGGGCTTTTTTGGGGGAGTTTGTTGAGTCGTTCGGCCGAACGACTTTACAGAACCCCCCGAAAGGGCCGCTTCTATATGCTGCTGCTTCCGACATTCTGAAACGGTGCCTACGGCTCGTAATTTTTAGTGTTTTTTAAAAACATTAGCAAATAAATTCTAGAAGGGGCATTTTTCGGCGAAGCCGAAAGACTCCCTAAGGAGTAGGAAAAGCGGGTTTGGTCCCTAACATTTTATTTATGTCAGTTGCTGATGTATAAATGGGTTTAGAAATTAGCACAAAAACATTAACTTTACAACAGTATTAAAAAAAAAAGAATAAAATGCGTGTTTTAAGGAATATCATACGTCGTTTTCTAAGACCGATTTTTATCATATTGCGCAATACCATACAAGGTTTCCTGAGCGATAAGGTCAGCCGTATGGGTGCTTCCATAGCTTATTACACTATATTTTCCCTTCCTGCATTTATCATTATAGTTATAGCATTGGTTGGCTTCTTTCTTGGCGAAGCAGCCGTTGAAGGCCGAATTTACAGTGCTTTGGTTGGTTTTGTAGGAGAACAACCGGCCGTACAGATTCAGAACGCCGTACAAAACATCGGCAGTCATTCTACTAACTGGTGGATGACCCTAATAGGTTTCGGATTTCTTGTCTTCATTGCCACCAATATCTTTTATGCGATGCAGGAAACCCTGAATAAGATTTTTGGCGTTGAGGAAGTTCCCCAAAAAGTAAAACTGATACAGGTGCTGATAAACAGAGTCCTTTCTTTTGGGATGATACTCAGCATCGGAGCGCTGCTCATCCTATCTGTAATTATCAATGGCTTACTCTTTGCCATGACAAAATATGTGCAGACTAATAAGATTTGGATGCATGAACATTTGCCAAAAAAACTGGGCCCTGCTATCACCTATCTCTCAGATAATTTTCTGGTAGCAGTTAATCTTGGGTTTTCCATAACACTGATTACCATTTTCTTTGTACTGCTTTATAAAATTCTTCCTGCAGTACAGCTTCGTTGGCGATTTATTTGGGCAGGCTCTCTTTTTGCCGCTGTCTTATTTTGGATAGGGCAGATTCTTATAGCATATTACCTGCAAAGTGCCGGAGTAATAAATGCTTATGGGGCTGCGGGATCACTTATTGCCCTGCTTATTTGGGTCTACTATTCAGCATTACTCATTTTCATTGGTGCTGAATTTATAAAATCATATTGCCTATTCAGAGGTGTTGTGATTAAACCAAAAGGCTTTGCAAAAATGCTGCAAAAGGGGAAGAAAGATTGGGCAAAGAAAATGCGTAAGAAAGATGAACAGGGAAATGTTATTGATGTCTATGTATCCGTTCACAATTGAAAAGTATTTGTAATATAAACACAATAACAAATGTCATTGACTAATCTGAATTAAAAAGAAATAGCAAAAAAAAGGAAATTTTATTACTTTTGCTTTAGGTTACACCCAATTTTATTTCATTTAATATTGAATATCAATGCAAAAGCACATAAAAGGTACCCTTATTCCTATAGGAGGAAATGAAGATAAAGGAGAAAATGAATATTATGGCATCGACTTTATTCAGGAAGGGATTTTATCTCATGTTGTCCGTGAAAGCGGTGGGAACCAGGAGAAAATTGTAGTTATCCCTACTGCTTCCAGTATTCCGGATGAGGTTGCTGAAAATTATATCAGTGCGTTCGGTAAATTGGGCTGTACCAATCTGCATATTCTGAATATCCAATCGAGAGAAGAAGCGGTGGATCCTGCTGCGTTGGAAATGGTACGCAGTGCCAGATGTATTATGTTTTCGGGCGGCGACCAGTCAAAAATTGTCAACTTCATCGGTATGACTTCCATGCACGAGCTGCTGAATGAAAAACTTTGCAATGAGGAAAATTTTGTCCTTGCAGGCACAAGTGCAGGGGCCATGTGTATGTCGCACGAAATGATTGCCGGCGGTTCGGCCACTGAGGCGCTTTTGAAAGGCAATGTACAGATGAAAATCGGAATGGACTTTGTTCCGGAACTGATTATAGATACGCATTTCGTAAAACGTGGCCGTTTTGGCCGTTTGGCAGAAGCCGTAGCCATTTTTCCGCACCTGATGGGCTTGGGACTTTCTGAAGATACCGGTGTTATTATCAAAAACGGGGTGGAGTTCCGAGTAATCGGCTCCGGCATGGTTGTCGTTTTCGATCCCAGCGGATTGGAACACAACAATCAGCGAATTTTAAAAATGGGTTCAGCCATGTCTCTGTCAAATTTAGTCACACACATTCTGGCAAATGGTGACCGTTTCCGTTTGGATGAAAGAAGAATTGAGATCCTGCCTATTCACGAGAAATATATTTAGGATTTGGCGGAATGACCTATTAAAAACGGCGACTACAGAATTCTGTAATCGCCGTTTTTTTATTAGTTGACAATCCAATCGGAAGGCCCAAAAAATCTAAGAAAATCTATTTTTAGCAATAAATCTGGCGAAGGCAATGGCGTTTGCAAACTTTTAAGCGTTTAGCAATGCTAATCTAATCGGTTAACGCTGCCACGGGCTTTTTTTACTTTTGTCTTGATCTCGTCAAAAATGACGAGAACAAAAAATCAAGTCGGAACCAA
>CAINVS010000127.1 GCA_903854205.1 uncultured Bacteroidota bacterium
TTACAAATAATATTTCAATTAATAAACAAACCCCGAAGCGTTTAATCTTCGGGGTTTATATAATAGATTAATCTTCTTCAACCATTACATTGTTGCTGCTGCCGGCTCTTTTGCGTTCAAACTCTTTCAAGTAAATTTTACGCAAACGAAGTGTTTGTGGAGTTACTTCCATGTATTCATCATCTCCGATATATTCCATAAATTGCTCCAAAGAGAAAACCAATGGTGGCGGGAGTCTTACCTTGTCGTCAGACCCGGAAGCGCGCATGTTGGTCAATTTTTTGGTTTTAGTAACATTGATAACCAAGTCATTTTCACGGATATGTTCTCCGATAACCTGACCTTCATATACTTCTACTCCCGGAGGAACGAAGAAAGTACCGCGATCCTGCAGTTTGTCCATTGCATAAGGGATAGAGTTGCCAGTTTCCAAAACAATGAGTGAACCTTTAAGGCGGGAAGGAATATCACCTTTCCAAGGCTCAAAGCTTTTGAAACGGTGTGTCATAACAGCTTCTCCTGCAGTATTATTTAGAACCAGGGTACGAAGACCAATGATACCGCGGGAAGGAATATCAAATTCCAAGTGCATCAGGTCACCTTTAGGTTCCATAACAGTCATATCACCTTTGCGCTGAGAAGTCAATTCGATGATTTTACCTGCATATTGCTCAGGAACGTCGAAAGAAAGAACCTCAGTAGGTTCCATTTTAACGCCATCAATCATTTTTACGATAACGCGCGGTTTACCTACCTGGAACTCATAACCTTCACGGCGCATAGTTTCAATCAGAACGGAAAGGTGCATTACACCGCGACCGAAGACCATAAATGCATCCGCTGAGTCAGTTTCTTCAACACGAAGTGCAAGGTTTTTCTCCAACTCCTTCATCAAACGCTCGCGCAGGTGACGTGAAGTTACAAATTTACCTTCTTTACCGAAGAAAGGAGAATCATTGATCGTGAAAAGCATACTCATTGTAGGCTCATCGATTTTCATTGGTTCCAATCCTTCCGGTGCTTCAAAATCAGCAATTGTATCACCAATTTCAAAGTTTTCGATACCGACAACGGCACAAAGGTCACCATTCAGTACTTCTTCTACGGTAGTTTTACCCAATCCGTCGAAAGTATAGAGAGCCTTAACACGAGATTTTTCAATTTTACCATCGCGTTTAACAATGGAAATTGGTTGATTAACTTTAATACTGCCGCGGTGTACACGACCGATGGCCATACGACCGATATATTGAGAAAAGTCGATACTTGTGATCTGCATTTGTAGGGTACCGTCATTAACAACAGGGGCTGGAATGTCTTCCAATACTTTGTCGAGCAAATAGGAAATGCTGTCAGTTTGAACTTTCCAGTCTTCACCCATCCAATTATTACGTGCTGAACCATAAACAGTACTGTATTCCAGCTGTTCTTCAGTTGCATCAAGATTGAACATCAGTTCCCAAACAGCTTCATTCACCTCTTCAGGACGACAGTTGTCTTTATCTACTTTATTAATTACCAAAATAACCTTTTTGCGAAGATCCAATGCTTTTGATAATACATAGCGAGTCTGTGGCATAGGACCTTCAAAAGCATCTACCAAAAGCAATACGCCGTCGGCCATGTTCAAAACGCGCTCTACCTCGCCACCGAAGTCGGCGTGGCCCGGAGTGTCGATAATGTTAATTTTGTTTCCTTTGTAATTGACAGAAACGTTTTTGGCAAGGATGGTGATACCGCGTTCACGTTCCAAGTCATTATTGTCCAAAATAAGCTCTCCAGTTGTTTCATTTTCGCGGAAGAGGCGGCAATAATGCAGGATTTTGTCCACAAGAGTTGTTTTTCCGTGGTCAACGTGCGCAATAATTGCGATGTTGCGAATGTTTTGCTTTTGCATGAAATGTTTTTTAATATTGATCTTTAGACAGTTAAATTACTGCCTCTTTTTTGTAACGCGCAAAGATAGCCTTAATAATTGAATTATTCAGACAAGCCTTGTTAATTAATCTTATATTATGTCAACAATCTGATAATTTACAAATGCTAATCTTTTTTAAAGCGTTTTGCACGATAAACAGACAAGAAAAAAGCAAATAAGATTTGCAGCATAGTGTAGGGCAGCAGACCTAAAAGTAATTATCTTTTTTTGGTCATATTAATTTAACTTTTATTTTAGTACTCGCTAATTTTATTCCTCCGGTTCGCTTCGTGTTCCTCCGGTTCGGTTCGTGTTCCTCCGGTTCGCTTCGTGGAGCCTTGGTTCATAACGAACTCTAATGATGGATCTTGGTTAAAAGCTCAATTGTTCAGAAAAGGGAATTTTAATGACTGATATTCTGTTGATTTTTTTTCCACTCACTTTTAGATTTATCTTCAAGGACAAAATTAAAAACCATCTATAAACTATACCAAAACCTATTAAAATGTCGGCATCAGATTGGATTATTATACAAGGGATTATATCGTTGGCAATTACGCTGATAGGATTTACAATTGCAGCTCTGCTCATTGAGTGGAAACTCAAAAGCTATAATCAGAAATGGGCTTTCTACGGCATTATTTTTTTGGTAGGTCTTTTGATAGCGATAATTTTTCCGATGAGCACAAATGGTAGCGGTCGAATTGAATTGAGAACAATAAGCCTGGTTGGCCTTGCATTGTGCGCTTTATCTGTTTTTGCTTTTTTAACTTCTTATTTCATTTTTTTCGAAAAGAGCATTGGAATAAGAATGGTAGACAATGCCAGGAAATATGCAGCCGAATTAGGACTAAATGTTAACGGTATTCCCAACGACAAGAAATACGATTTCAAAAAATTGAATTTTACCTACAGTGGATTACTCGATAATCGATGGGGGATTTTATTATATGATGATCACAAAAGAATTACATCAAATTCAAGTAGTGAAAAATCGCGTTACCTAAATTTTTATCATTATAAAATTCGGCTTAGTAAAAACAAAGCCTGTATTATTCGAATTTTTGAAAAAAAAGATACTTATAACTATGTAGCATCCGCAAATGAAACTTTGCTAAAAACCAATGATCCTGAAATTGATAAAGCCTTTTTTGTCTTTTGTAGTGGAGGTGAAAATAGCTTCTTAAATCTCATCAAAAAAGAGGCTTTCAAAAATTTTCTATTAAAAAACAAATCGCTTTTCGAATACGGATTAAAAGTCAATACAGAACCCGAAATTGCACATTTATGCGTAAGAAGCCTGCATCCAAATTTTGGAATCTTCACGGATAATTATAAACTTGAATTCGAGTATCATCTCCAAAAAAAGAAAGAACATATTCAGTTTCTAAAGGAATTTATCTTGTTTTTTGACGAAGCTTAAAGCAAATTAGTGGAGTTACCAAATTTCAAACAAATGATGGGCTACAAACTCAGAATCAACAATAGTCCGGGACAAACAGTCTATAGTCAGGAACTAAGTCAATCTCAATTCAGCATTGATCTGAGCAGCTGGTAAATTGCAGGAAATTATTTTGTCGAATTGATAGACCAAAAAGGTAATAAACTAGAAAGCAAAATTATTTTGGTGCAATAGCAAATACAAAAGCTATGAAACAAATGCCGTTCTCTTCTTTGGGGCGACATTTTTAATTATTAATGCCAATCAAGGGTTGAAACAAGTTCAAATCGCATAACGCTGCCGCGGGCTCTTTTTTACTTTTGTCTTGATCCAAAAGTAACAAAAAATCAAGTCGGAACCAA
>CAINVS010000128.1 GCA_903854205.1 uncultured Bacteroidota bacterium
CACTGCATCGTAAATAAATATTTCTCGTTGGATGCCAAAAGGAACTATGGAAATCTCATCAAAACCCAAAAAAGAAAAGGTCAATAGAAATTTCGAATCTTAATTTGAATAACCGGGAGATATCACAATGCTGAGTTCAGTAAGCTGAACTGCCAATTGGTGTAAATCTTTACAATGTTTTGACATCAGTGCATTGCCCAAATTGGGCATTTTATTGTCACTTGCTCC
Organism: uncultured Bacteroidota bacterium; assembly: GCA_903854205.1. Classification (GTDB taxonomy): domain Bacteria; phylum Bacteroidota; class Bacteroidia; order Chitinophagales; family Saprospiraceae; genus Saprospira. Next base: position 229 of record CAINVS010000128.1, read on the forward strand.
TCCGGGAACTGAAGCGCCGGAAAAGGTTTTAAGATCATTCTCTATAATTCGAAAAGTTTCCGGATTGGGTTGAGGTGCAGCTGCATTGCAGTCATTGTATTTGGCAAGTATAGGGTAAATCTCGGACTGTATCTGCTTTTGGACTATATTATCCTGATTGTTAATTTTTTTTGATTTTATTTCATTAACCAGAGCCTTGCTGTCCTTCATCAATTTATCCAAAATTCCCTTATTTTCTTTCAGGCAGTTGCACTGAACTTTGGCATTGGCATTGAAGAATTCCTGTGTCTTAGGGTTTAGTTTAGAAAATTCCTGTAAAATTTTCGAATCCTCTCCATTTCCGCAGGAACAGAAAAAAAGACAAATTGAAATAAATGTTATGATTTTAAGACTAATACTTTTCATAATCCCTGCTTATATTTAATGCTGTTTCTGCAAAGTTAAGAATATGCTTATTGCAACCGAAGCTTGGATTAAAAAATATTATTATATTAGCGATGTTTAATTTAGTACTTTCTCTTTATAAAGCCTCTCGTCTTTGGTACGAGATCGGTTCGAGTCGTCTTTCTGTTTATCTTTTATCTTTTACCTTTCATGAGCATTTATCAATCACATATAAAAACCAATCAGGCGCAATTTACCGAAAACCGCGCAAAAATGCAGGAACTGATTGACAAACTGAACCTGCATCTTGCCGAAAGCCGCTTTCAGGGCAAGGATAAACAAATTGACAGGGCCCGCAAATTGGGCAAACTTACCGCGCGTGAGCGTATAGAACTGCTGCTCGACCAGGATTCTTTTTTTCTGGAACTGCTGCCGCTAATTGGATTGGAAACAGATGGATTCGGTCCCGGCGGAACGACAGTTGCCGGCATCGGTATGGTAGAAGGCCGACTCTGCGTTATCAATGCCAATGTGGGTACCAATAAAGGCGGTGCTATTGACAAAGCTACCCTGCAAAAAACTACCCGAGTGAGTGAAATTGCTGCAGAAAACGGACTTCCGGTTATCAATCTTGTAGAGTCATCCGGTGCAAATTTGCCCGAGCAGGAACAGATATTTAATTACGGCGGAGTTATTTTTAGAGAAATTACCCGTCGTTCCCGTCAGGGACTCACCACTATTTCAGTAGTTTTTGGCAACAGTACTGCAGGTGGGGCCTATGTTCCGGGTATGTCCGACTATTCCATTTTTGTAAAAAACAATGCAAAGGTATTTTTGGCCGGACCGCCCTTAGTGAAAATGGCCACCAATGAAATTGTTGATGAAGAAACATTGGGTGGGGCGGATATGCACAGCCGTGTTTCGGGCGTTTCCGACTATCTCGCTGAGGATGAATATCACGCGCTGCGCCTTGCCCGGGAAATTATCAGCTTTTTACCGGAAGAAAAGCCGCATTATGAACCAAAAGAACAGGCTGCACCACCACTGTATAATGCCGAAGAACTGTTGAGCATTGTCCCGGCAGATATTCGCAAACCTTTTGATGCCCGAGAGCTTATAGCCCGTATCATCGACGGTTCCGACTTTTCGGAATTTAAACCCGATTACGGCACTACGCTCATTTGCGGCTTTGCACATATCAGCGGCTATCCGGTGGGTATTTTGGCCAATAATGGTGTGCTGTTTTCGGATGCTGCCAATAAAGGCACACATTTTATTCAACTTTGTAACCGTCAGAATATTCCGCTGCTCTTTTTGCAGAATACGACAGGATTTATGGTAGGTTCGGCCTACGAAAAAGAAGGCATCATAAAACATGGGGCAAAACTCATCAATGCCGTTTCCAACAGCGATGTGCCTACAATTACACTATTGATAGGCTCCTCCTACGGAGCGGGCAACTATGCCATGAACGGCAGAGCCTATCAGCCGCGATTTTTGTTCAGTTATCCAAATTCACAGATTGCTGTGATGGGGCCGGAGCAATTGACCGGAGTTATGACCCTCATTCAGCGGCAGGCTGCCGAACAGGCCGGCATTCCCTTCGACGAAGAAAATGCAGCTCAGATTTCAGAATACATGATGCAGCAGGTACGGGCTACTTCTTCTGCCTGGTATGCTACCGGACAAGGCTGGGATGACGGAATTATTGACCCCCGCGATACAAGAACTGTTTTATCCATCTGTCTCGCAGTAGTCAATAATAAGGCGATAAAAGGAACTGAGAATTTTGGGGTGTTCCGCATGTAGTTTTTTATCCCAAATTTTTAGGTATGATTATCTTTTTCATATCATTTTGCCCGAGATAAAAAAATCGTCTACCACCCCCCGTTCCTTTCAAAAACGAGAGAATCAATAAAAGTTGGGAGGTCTTATACTGTTCATTAATTGACCTTTTATTATAAATATCTCAGTCTATAGTTTTCCACAAAAACCGATCAGTTTCGGCTGCCTTCCAATTCTGACTTTTCACGATTCTGTGCTATTCGTTAAATTTTTATTCTAATATTAATTTTCAAAAAGTTGAAATTTTCACTTTTTTATGTATTTTGAACCAACTTAACGAATAAGTGAACCTGAATGTATTATTCCTATCTAATAATCAAATACTTAGGTTTGAATGCTCTTCGTTCAAAATCCCATGCTAACCTATAACCACTTAACGATGGATAAAGCGCAACTGCTTGCAGCCCTTGAGCAAGCTTACAAATCGAAAAAACTGACTGACCTTGGAGTCCTGTCCGAAAAAGCAGTTACTGAATATTCCAATGAAGCATTTGGTCACTATTATAAAGGTGAATATTACCTGTCACTTAATGACGCTGATGCTGCATTGCCCTGTCTGAAAAAAGCTGTTGATCTGAGTCCAAATTTTGAAAATCAAATGGCATTGGCTATTGCTAAATTGCAACTGAATGACGATGGGGAAGCAAAAGTAATTTTTGATAAACTCTTGACTATTAATAACAAAAGCGCTGATTTATACTACTCCATTGCACTCTATCATTTGGGCGCATCGGATGACGAGGCAACATTGGCACAATTGAATAAAGCTATTGAAATCAATCCATTGCATATAAATGCCTTGGATTTGCGTGCATACGTACATAAAAACCTTGATAATGACGAGGAAGCTTTGGCGGATCTGAATACACTCCTTCAAGTCAACCCAAATGAAATTCCCTGGCGTTTTCAGCGTATTGAACTTTTAAAAGAGTCTGAAGACCGCGAAGGAATTGAAAAAGATTTTCAGTTTTTGATTGAAAATCATTCCGATGATATCGAATTCAGAATAAATTTTGGTGATTACTATCTTGAAATAGGCGAACTCCAGGAAGCAGTTTATTGTTACAGCGATGCCGTTGATATTGAAAAAAGAAGCGGCAGTTCAACAGCCTTTCCTTATAAAAAAAGAGCAATCGCCCTGCAGCGCAGAGGAGATTTCTACAAGGCTATAGAGGATTACAAACTGGTGATGAAATTGGATGATGAAGATCCTGATTCCTATCTTGGCCTGGCTGATTCTTACTATGCCCTTCAGAAACCGGAACAGGCGCTCAATTATCTTGAAATAGGTTTGGATGTCGTGTTCGATGCCCGTTGGCGCCTTCATCAGAAACAGGGAGAATTGGCCATGGAACTGAAGCGCTATGATGAAGCAGAAACTGCTTTTAAAGGTATGACAAAAGAAGTTTTGGGCAGAGGAGAAGGTTATTTCCAACTCGGATTACTCTATCTGCGTCAGGGTGATCTGCAATTGGCATACAATGCCCTCAAAGAAGCGGAAGAAAATTTACACGATAAAGCCGAAGAAATGATTCAGCAACACTGTCAAAAATTCATTAAAACGGATGGAAGACTCCAGGAACGTGAACTTCAGGCAGAATACGAGGATGAAATTGCCAATAATGCCAACTCCGCCACACTAAAAACGGCATTTGGCAAGCTTTGGAAATTGGACGAAAAAACCACAGTGGACAAAAATGCGCTGCTTGGCCAATTGCCTGCCGAAATGAAAACTCAGATTTTGGAAGCATTTAAAGGTATGCTGGTAAAAATTTCAGCCCGCGGTTTTCTTATTTTCAATCTGGATCAAGAAGATACCCGAGCCGTTTACAGTATCAATTCCGAATCCGGCGAAACTGTTACTGTGGAGGTATTTCCTTTCGGACGCAGCAGCACCAATGAAATGACTTTTAAAGTCAGCGATAAACATTTCACCCTATGCGGTGTGGGCAGTGGAAAGTCAACTTTGGATCTTTATTTTGTTCCTTGCAATATGACTGAACTATCGGCTACAATTCAGAAAAATTTCAAAGAAAAAGAAGCGGATGGCGGAATGGATTTTTTAAAATAGCATTAACCGATATATCGCTAAGTAGATATACACAAAACCTGTTCAAAAAGAACAGGTTTTGCTGTTTAAAAAATAACATTAAAATGGAAAATTGTCAGGTAAGTAATTATCCAAAAATATAGCAATCAATTCGATAAATCAATTTTTCTAAAAATCCATGCCCAAAGACAAGTAAACCCTAGGTTTCTGCAAGTCCCCGGTTTCTATGCCCCAAGCATAATCCAAACGCAGGAAATAACCCAGGAATATAGTTCTCAGACCAAACCCGACCCCTTGTACAATTGGTCTGCGGAAATAATTGACTCTGACCCGAACAGGAGATACAACACTGCTTCCGGAACCTGGATCAATTGATGTCGTGTTTAGCGGATTATCCTTGGAAAAAGGTGAAAGACCCTGCCAGGCTGTACCTATGTCATAAAATCCAATTACCTGCAGATTTCGCAGCATCACATTATTTGGTGGAGTTCGCGACAGGTATTCAGTTACCGGAATTCGAATTTCGGCATTAATCAACGCAAAGTTGCTTCCATTTCTAATATTGTTCTGAAATCCGCGCAATGGCGATGCCAAAACCTGATAGGCATATTTTTCCCCGTCAGGGAGTGGAATACTTTCATTAAAACTATTGAATACCCAATTTTCCATCCCCCCAAGAGAATAGAGCATTTTCATTTTGCCGAAAGATGCAGCAGCAGTACTGCGCAATGCAATCACTGTTTTATTGTCGAGACTGATGTAATGCCTTGCATCATAACCCAATACAAAGGTAGGACTTAGTAAACGGAGGTTAAATCCTATTGAATCGCTATCGCTCTGCATATTTTGGAAATAATCGGCAAAGAATCGCGCCTTTGTACCTTTTCTGGCATTCAGACGAAGTGGAATGGTATTGTCATAAATATATTCGGCACGAATGCCCACTTGTGAAAAGCTAAAAACAGGCACTTCTACACTGTTGCGTGAATTTTCTGAGATAATTGCAACCTTATCGCTCTGGAAGCTTGCAGTGCCCTCTACACTGGAAAACTTGGAAAGCGGATAACGGAATTCTGCCATAGCCATATGTTTGATATTGCGTCCTCTGGCAGACCAGGGATCATTGGTCATGGTATCGGTAATCAGGTATTTGTCTATTCTGCCCCTTCTGTAGAGCGAGAATTTTTTATCGAGGCGGTGTTTTCTGTCTTCAAAGGAAATAAAATATTCCATACCGTTGAAATTCACCGGAATACGGATGCCCAATTCCAAACGGTAGTCTTCAAAAATATCGGTAAATGCTGTTTTCATGAGCAAACCCAATGGCGGAAAGTGGTATTTGCCCTGAAGATAGAGATCCATGCCCCAAAACAAAGGTGTATTATCTAGCTGAGAAGTAATCTCATCCACCTTAAACATATTGCGGTATTTGGTTTTTCTATCCGGATCATAAGCAATTGATTTAGGTATGTTTTTAGCAATTGTCTGATCAAAACCGATTGGTTCTTTTTTGGTAATCACACCATTTTCACCTTCTTCCAGGATAATGGGTTTAATGAGTGTATCTGCCTTGGCTTTTGTAGGGTCCTTTGCAACAGGGTCTTTTGTATCAGTAAATTCGCTTTGGAAAAGGTAATTATCTATATCTACCTTGCTCGTATCTATGCTTTTATCAATAGCAGGAATCAGTGTATCTTTTTTCGGTTCAATTTCTTTGTTTACCAATTCCAATTCTTTAGCCAGTTCTTTTTCTGCATCGGTTTGTTCCACCGGTTTTTTAACCAGTTTGTTGGTCGATTTATCGACAGTTTTTGTCAATCCTGATTGACGTTCAATTATGGCTCTGTATTTTGTTTTTTCAGGAACAGTACTGCGTTCTGTTTTAATATCTCGGACAAAAACTCTGTACTGACCGTCGCGATAAAACATATCTGCAATTTTGCTGCTGCTGATGGAATGTCCCAAAATGTTGCGGCTATAATTTGTATTGGCAAATACCTCGCAATTCATTCTATAGACCAGAACTTGTTTTGCAGCACTGTCAATTTTTGTTTGGAGGACAGGGTTGCCGTCTTTTTGGAAATTGACGGAATCTCCAAGTGAATAAGCATCGAAAATAGTATCGATACGGCCGATATATCTGTTGGAAATACCGTTTTCGTCGCTTAGAAATGCAAAAAGTTCATTATTGATGGCTTGTGGAGAATTCTCATTAGTCAACGGAGTATAAGTTAGCCGTTTTAATTGACCTTCTTTATTCGCAAGATCCAAGTAAAAAAGATCCGACTGCCCAACAGGTTGTGCCTCACTTTTTCCTGTTTTCAAAAGACCTTCCGGACGGTTTGAAGCAAAGATGATACCGGTTCGACCGCCCAAATTAACCGCAACAGCATGACTGTCATCCCATTTGTCTGAGGTGAGGGCTCTTGCCTCTCCTCCTTTGTAAAGAAAAATATCAGAGTATCCTCCTTTTATTGCTGTTAAGACAAGGTCATCACTGTTGATCACTGAAACACTCAATACTCTTTCCAAGCCTTTAATCTGATTACTTTTACCCTTGGCATTCGGGTTTTCAATGTTGAGATAATTGACATAAACCTTATCGGCTTTTTCATTAATTATTATCAGTTCCGTGCTGTTTTTCTTCCAGGCAAGCAATGGATAATTTTCATCAATATCTTCTGTCAGGTCCTTAACACCGCCTTTCCAAATTGTCTGCGATTTCTGAGTTTCTATTGTAGTAAGTACTACCCAATATTCACCCTGACGATGCTCTGCATGGACAAGATATTTTCCGTTGGGACTTAGCGCAATTGCCTTCAGCTTTGAAAGTCTTTTCTGAGCAGGATCAAGCTCACCGGCATTTGGGAAAAGACGGGCTTTGTTATCTTCATTGTAGCGATTATTGTAGTAATTATACCAGTTGGTGCCGGCAATTGTATAAAAGCTGGTACCGAAAACATAGAGGAATCCACTTTCAACACTGCGGTTGATTCGGGTAAGATAAATGAGATTTGAAATAGATGCAGTGCCGTGATTTCTTGCAATAAAATGATAAAGCGAGCGGCCAGCTAAAGCCGGACGTTGATTGGCCAGTTCCAGAAAATTAGCATATTTTTTAGAGGAAATCGCTTCTCGCAACTCATCGTCGACATTCGTATTCCATTCTTCCACACAATAGGCAATGAGTCCTTCTGTGTACCAGGCCTGGAGGTTGAGCAGAACTGAATTTTGTACGACTTCCTGCAGGTTACTGCCAAATAGCATGCGGTTTACAAGACTTCGGGCTATTCCCTCGCGGATGAGCTTGTCCAGATTCTGATGATTACCGTCAAAATAAATCATGATCTTATTGTCCAGCAATTTGGTTTTTCCGCCTGTATTTATTGCAGGAGATTCAAGTCCAATATTACTCTGCACAAAGTCGCTAAAATCTGTATATATAACGATTTCTATTTTTTGGCGTATCTGATACTCCAAAATTGATTTCAGATCCTGATAGCCTGACTCTGCAAATGGAACCACAAAACGCATCAGATCCTCATTCTCTTCAGTAAAGGAAAAAGCAAAATTTGGTGATTCGTAACGCAACCATTTATATTTTTCATATTGAATTCTGTTCTGACCGAAGTTGGAACTGACCAACTGTGCAGACAGGGTACCTGAAAGGGATAATATAGTTGCAACTATGCTAAAAAAACGGTTAATTTGCATAAGGACAAAAGATAAATAACGTAAAATGGAAACAGCAATGACATTAAGCTTTGACAATCAAAAGATTGATATCGATATACTGATTTCCGGAACCTGGTGCTTGTGCGCTAGGATGAAAATTCTAACTAATGTAACGCATTTTTGGCGAAAATCGTCCAAATATTAATTGAAAACTTAACAAGCCTTGGAATAAAACCGGAAAAAATAATCCTTTAGCTTATTCTGCGGGCCTCACCTAATTCAAATAACTTATGCTTGTTGTAGAAAGTTTTGTATTCAGCCCTTTTTATGAAAATACCTTTGTTGTTTATGACGACAGTAAAGAATGCGCCATAATTGACCCGGGTTGCTATACTCAGGCAGAACGCGATAAATTGAAACGTTTTATAGAAAGGCAGGGACTTACCCCTGTTTTGCTAATGAATACACATTGCCATATAGACCATGTATTCGGAAACCGATTTGTTGCTGAAACCTGGAAATTGAAATTGGCCATTCCTGATGGAGAACAGCCTGTTTTGGAGTCTATGACCAGCGTGGCACAGATGTATGCAATTCCTAATATTCAGCAGTCACCCGATCCGGAAGTACTTTTTGCAGAAGGAGATTTTTTTAGCTTTGGAAATACCAAAATGCGCGTCATTTCTGCACCCGGGCATTCTCCCGCAGGAGCCTGCTTTTATTTCGAAGCAGAGAAAATTATCATAGTAGGTGATGTGCTTTTTGAAGATTCCATAGGAAGAACCGATTTGCCGGGCGGCGATTATGATACATTAATCAATAACATTAAAACTAAACTGCTGGTTTTGCCCGAAGATGTTATTGTCTATAACGGACATGGCAACAGTACAAGCATCGGCAGAGAAAAAAAATACAATCCTTTTTTGAGATAGAATACTCTGATTAACAAATCAATATATGAAACGTACAGAATTAGACGAATTGGGTGAATTTGGCTTGATCAAACACCTTACCCGAAACTTTGGGAAAATGAATAAATCCACCTTAAAAGGTGTTGGGGATGATGCTGCTGTAATTCAATACGGTAGCGGAAATGCCACCGTTATTTCTACTGATATGCTGGTAGAAAATGTTCATTTTGACCTCATATATACTCCACTGAAACATTTGGGTTATAAAGCTATAATGGTTAATTTGTCAGATATTTATGCTATGAATGCCTATCCACGACAGGTATTGGTTTCCATGGCTATTTCCAACAAATATTCTGTAGAAGCATTGGATGAAATTTATGAGGGCATGCGGATGGCCTGCGTACAGCAGGGCGTAGATCTGGTCGGCGGTGACTCGACTTCTTCGCTGAAAGGAATGACACTGAGTATCACGGCAATAGGGGAGCAGGCAACAGATAAAATTGTTTACAGAAGCGGTGCCAAAGCAGGTGATCTTATTTGTGTTTCCGGAGATTTGGGTGCGGCTTATGTTGGTTTGCAGCTGCTGGAGCGTGAGAAATCGGTCTTTTTGGCCAATCCCAATATGCAGCCTGAGTTTGAAGGACAAAATTATCTGGTCGGGCGAATTTTGAAACCGGAGGCACGCAAAGATATGGTTGAATTTTTTGAATCGGTAAAACTGCTGCCCACCTCCATGATTGATATTTCTGACGGGCTTTCCTCAGAGGTGCTGCATATCTGCAATCAGTCAAAATGCGGGGCAATTATAGAGGAGATGCATGTTCCGGTTTCTGAGCTGACCTATCAGAAAGCTTTGGATTTTAATACAGATCCGATGGTTTGTGCCATGCATGGCGGTGAAGACTATGAACTGCTGTTTACCATAGATCCAAAGGATGCCGAAAAAATTAAATACAATTTAGAAATCAGTATCATAGGCGAAATTGTCCCTGAAAAAGATGGGGTGAGACTTCAGACAAAAGCAGGAAGAATGCATGATTTGATTGCACAGGGCTGGAGACACTACTAAACTGATTTGAAGATTTGGGGATTTGAAAATTTGAAGACGACTTTTAAATTTGAGAACCGATCTAGTCTCAAAGACGAGAGAGCTCTTTAATTTGAGAATGATTTTTATAATTTGAAAATTTGATGAACCGAACGGAGTGAGCTCTATAATTTGAAGATGATTTGGCTTATTTGAGAATCGAACGAAAAGCTATAATTTGAGCATTTGAGAATGATTTTTAAAATTTAGAAATTTGAAGATGATTTAATTGATTTTAGAACCGATCTCGTCCAAAAGACGAGAAAATTCTATAATTTGAGAATGATATTTCTGTTTAAACCCCACCCATCATGAACCGTCCTGTAATAGCCCGTTTGTTTTTTTTGGAACTGAAAAAGTTGGATAAGGCCGAGGGCTTTAAAGAGGAGGCAAAGTTTATGGAACTGAGCAATCTGCTCACCAAACTGATCTTTGCATTTACCGAGGTTGAAAATCTCCATTTTTCCACCATGTTTGCCCGAGTTGCATTTGCCTGCTACAAGTACGATATCAGCAAGGCTTTGCAGTGGCGGATTCACTCGATGCGCAAAAAACAGAAGTTGGTCCGTGCAAAAAAAATGAGCATCAGCAGAGCAGAATATCTATCTTCTTTGAAGACTGTTGCTTTCGCAATCTCAGCCTTTTGTCAGCTGCCTGTGCCTCAGGAACTGAAGGACCTGTTGCCGCAGAACGATGAAGGAGAAATGGAAAAAAATAAGCTTCGGGTAAAAGAAAAACTGGATCAGTTGCGGGTTGTGGTCATTGACATGGATGAGGATCAGGAATTTTTGCTTTGTCAGGAACATGGTATAAGTTCCCCCGAGGTATTGAGGGTAAAATACAATGAAACAGCAGTCAATGAACATTTTAATGAAACGATAGCATTGGTTCGGGATGTTTTTAATAAAAAAGCCACATTGAATCTTATAGATGTGCTCATCAATGAAGATGGAATTTATATTCCCAAAGTCATTGTGTTGGAGCCTGACTATCTGATGGATGTAACATCTGTTGCAGAATGTTTTACTGATTTTGGCGCTGCTCCCTTACTCTATCTGCTCAGTAAGTTCAAAGCCCGTGAAAATACAAAAGCAATCATGGTCGGTAACATTGCCAACTTTCTATTGGATATTTTGCTGACCGACACAGAAGTTGATTTTAAAAAGATCTTTCCCAAAGTGTTTCAGACCAATCCGCTTGCCTTTGCCGACTTCAATGATGAAGAGATGAAGGACATTTATATGCAGTCTGCCAAACATTTTAATACCATCAGATATGTAATTCTGAATGAGCTGGATAGAGTTGATATAAAAGCAGAAAACTGTTATCTGGAGCCTTCTTTCTATTCTGAAAAATATGGTCTTCAGGGACGCCTCGACGTATGGCATGTTCCAGAAAAAGGCAAAAAAGCTGCTATTGTAGAGTTGAAAAGCGGTTCGCCCTTTAAAACCAACCGATTTGGGCTAAATCACAACCATTATGCTCAAACCACATTGTACGACCTGCTTGTACGCTCTGTCTATAATGGATTGGATGTTATGGAGTATGTATTGTATTCCAAATTGGATTTTGATCAGCTGCGACTTGCACCTGCTGAAAAATTTATGAAAGATGAGGTCATTAAAATGCGCAATGAGCTTGTTGCCATCGACCGTCAACTCGCTGCAATAGATAACCGTCCCCTTGATCAGATGACTGTGCTGCACCAGTTGAATTTGATGAAAATGAACAAGGCAACCGGTTTTACGGCTACCGCCATTCAGAAATTTGAAAGACTTCTGTTGGAAGCATCGGAGTTGGAAAGAAGGTATTTTCTGGCCTTCGTTGCCTTTACTGCAAGAGAACATGTGTTGGCCAAAACAGGAATTGAAGGTAATGACAGCTGTAACGGCCTGTCGTCAATGTGGCTGAATGACTACGAAGATAAAAACCAAAATTTTGAAATTTTGGGTGGAATGGAAATAACCGAAAATCGAAGTGCCTATGAACTGCCGGTTTTAGTATTAAAAAGAACAGATAAGACCAATCCGCTCGCCAATTTCAGACAGGGCGACATTGGTGTGCTTTATCCAAAAGCAACTGACAGTGAAAATGTACTCAGCCATCAGATTTTTAAAGGCTCAATTGTAGAAATAGATTCGGAAAAAGTGGTTTTTAAACTGCATTCCAGACAGTATAACGGGGCTATTTTCAAGCAATTCCAACATTGGTACATCGAACCGGATATGATGGACAAAAGCTACTCCGTACAGTTTCAGGGCCTTTTCGATTTTCTGGAAACCGGTAAGGACAAAAAACAACTGCTGCTGACTACCCGTGAACCTCAGGAATCGGAGGAAGAACAGATCGTTTTCGATAATCCCTCCTTGAGTGATGAGCAAAAACGCATATTGCGAAAAGCACTTTCAGCAAAGGAGTATTTTCTTTTGGTAGGACCTCCCGGCACCGGCAAAACAAAGTTTATGCTGGCTGAATCGGTAAAATATCTTTTAAAACATACCAATCAGCAGATTCTATTGTTGGCTTATACCAATAGGGCCGTAGATGAAATCTGTGAAGCAATTCATGAATTTGCAGAACAGGATTATCTGCGGCTCGGCTCACGTTATTCCTGCGATGAGCGCTTTGAGCATCGTATGTTTTCTGTTGTGACCGAGAAAGTAGAAACCCGTAAAGGATTGAAAGATGTCATAGACGGACATAGAATTTTTGTTTCAACAGTGGCTACTATCCTCAACAGACCGCTCATACTGAAACTGAAAAAATTTGATACTGCTATTATTGATGAGGCATCACAGATATTGGAACCAATGCTGGTGGGTATGCTGCCGGCATTCCGACGCTTTATTCTTATCGGTGACCATAAGCAGCTGCCCGCTGTTGTGCTTCAGGATAAAAATAAATCGGCAGTGAAAGATGAACAGCTGCTTGAAATCGGATTGAGCAATCGCCGAAATTCACTTTTCGAGCGACTTTTCAATCGGGCAAAAGTGATGGGATGGAATTGGGCTTGGGATATGCTTTCGCATCAGGGCCGAATGCACGGTGATATCTGCGATTTTCCCAGCAGATACTTTTATGGTGAACAGCTTCATCTGCTTCCCCTTGAAAGCGGCGGTGCTTGGCAAAGGGAAGATTTGAAGTATAAGTTGGCAGACAATGCCGACGAACTCTGCAGAGAACTCGCATCTAAAAGAGTAGTGTATCGGCCTTCAATAGCGGATTATGATGGAAATCCAAAAACAAATCTCATTGAAGCAAAGATGGTAGGGGAGACTATAGACGCCTTCCGGCAATTGTATGAAGCCAACGAAATCCCATTTTTACCTGAAAATATTGGCGTTATTACTCCATTCCGTGCTCAGATTGCACAAATCAGACATCTGCTGGAAAGCTATGGAAAGGGCTACGAACGCTGTACTATCGATACCGTTGAACGCTATCAGGGTGGTGCGCGGGATATAATCATTATTTCATTCTGTCTGAATATGACACATCAGCTCGATTCAGTAGTATCCCTTTCCGACGATGAAAGTGTAGACAGAAAATTGAACGTGGCACTAACCCGGGCAAGGAAACATCTTGTTCTGATCGGTAATGAATATGTTTTGAGACAGGACAGAAGATACAGTCAACTGTTAAATTGGATTGCCTGATTGTTATTTGTTAGTCCTGAAATATTTTGTTCCCTTTTTTGTATTAGCTTTGTAAAAAGCAAATTAGTTTTATCATGAAGAATTATTCAATACTTACAGCGCAGCTTAAAGTTATTGCCAAAAAAGCCGGCGAGGCTATTTTGGAAGTATATTACAGTACAAAAGACATTGAAATAAGTCAAAAATCAGATGATTCGCCATTGACTTTGGCAGACAGAAAATCGAATACACTAATCTGTGAAGGATTGGAAAATCTTCCCATGCACTTTCCGATAGTGTCTGAAGAGAATAAGGAATTGCCTTTTGACGAAAGAAAAGATTTTAACTTATACTGGTTGGTTGACCCCCTGGACGGCACTAAAGAGTTCATTAAAAGAAATGGAGACTTTACCATCAATATCGCGCTCATTCACGATGGAAGTCCGGTAATGGGGGTGGTTTATGCCCCCTGTACGGGTGAAATGTATTGGGCGGTAAAAGGAGAAGGTGCTTTTCGCCAAATAGGTGAAGAGGCTCATAAACTGCAAGCTTCAAATTTTAATATCAGCTCAACAGGCCTAAAGGTTGTAGCTTCCCGATCACACATGAATGATGCCACCCTTAATTTTATCAACAAGCTGAATTCCCCCGAGTTGGTGTCGAAGGGCAGTTCGCTCAAATTTCTAATGCTTGCAAACGGAGAAGCGCAACTTTATCCGCGTATGTCGCCAACTATGGAGTGGGATACTGCTGCTGCTCAGATAATATTGGAAGAAGCCGGAGGGAAAATTCTTGAAGCTGACTCGCTTCGTCCACTGCATTATAACAAGTTATCATTGGTAAATCCAAATTTCATTGCAATGGCATCCGGCGATATTTAGTTTTCTTCAGAACTGTTTTCAGAGATCTGAATCTCTGTGCCTTGAATAGAGGGACTTGTATAATTGAGCGGGTCCTGTTGATAAATTTCAACAAAATATTCATAAACAGCGGGCATTTTTTCGCGCATAATATGTGGTAGCGCAAAGAACTGTTCAGAACACATTTCAAACAGTTCGTAATTTGGTATTGCAGTATATTTAAAAATATAATCAGCCTGAAATCTTCTGTTCAGATGTAATTCATAGATAAGTTTTTCTTTGTCGTAAGGAATTGCATCATCATTGAGATTGTTCTCCAGTTTAAAAAGTTTAGCATAACCGTAAAGTGCGCTATCGTAATAATTGGAGGGATTTTGAAGGCCCTTTACAAACATATTGACTGCAATAAGCATGCAATCATAATGTTCTCTGTTAATCTCTATTGTATGTAAATGTCTGCTTATTTCGGGCGTTATAAAGGTGCGGGGAAACATTACTACTGCGCCAAGTTTTTGGAAAAACTCTTTCCTATACGGAAAACCCATTGTGAGTTGAATAGCAGATGCAGAGAGCAGCAGCTGAATGTCACCGGGAACTTTTTCGGCACCACGCATTTGAAATTTTTTCTGATCCCTGAATACACTGACTCTTCTTTCAAATTCCAATTTGTGTTCTGCGCCCAATCTTTGATAATATGGGAAATGTTTGGCCAAAATGTCAATTTCCTTTGCGGAAAGTCCCGCAGGATGACGACTGATCCACCATTCATAAATTGCCCTTCTCAATAAAAAAGCGCCAGTTCCTATAACCAATGGAATACACATCAACCATTCATAACCGGGAATTGAATTGTTGAAAGAAAGTAATCCCAATATGATAAGTGCTATGGCAGAGGGAATAACAAGCAATGCTACAATAAACATAGTCAAGATTTTAATGGAGCTGACAGAAAGAAAAAAATCAAATTAGGTTTGTCAGTAAGTAAAGTAATAAATTTGCCAATCCTTATAATTAAAGTAAATTTGGTGAAAAGGTTACGAAAGATGGCAGCAATTTTGATTTTTTTTCAGATGGTTTGCAAATTCTCTAATAATATTTCTAACTTAGGTTCGCAATAACCTATTAAAATAATCTCAGGGAGAAATTCCCGACAAAACACTTTTAAAATTTACTAATCTATGGAAATTCACCGTTTATTTGATATTCCTTATTACCAACAGAAAAACTACCAATTAAAACAGGCTTTGGGCGGGATGCATATCAGTGGAAAAACTTATACTTACAGTTCTGAAGAATATGTAAGATTGGTGAACAAAGTCAGTTTGGGCTTACTTCAAATGGGAGTAAAACCTGGTGATAAAATTGCCCTGATATCTTACAATAATCGTCCCGAATGGAATATAATGGATATGGGTATGATGCAGATTGGTGCAATCAATGTTCCTGTTTATCCCACAATCAGTCCTTCCGACTATGTTTATATTTTCAACGATGCCAATGTGAAATATTGTATATTGGGGCACGGTGATCTTTTGGATAAAGTCCGTACTTCTCAAAAAGATATTTCTTCCCTTCAGGCAATTTTTACATTTGATGAGGCTGACAGTAAAGGTCAGGTTGATGCGAATGGCAATGAGGTTCATCATTGGGAAAGAATCTGGTCTGACAGCAATGATTTCAGTGCTGTAGAAAAGATGAAAGAAAGTATCAAGCCCGAGGATATAGCTACCATTATCTATACTTCCGGTACCACCGGAAATCCAAAAGGTGTAGTACTTTCACACAATAATATCGTGACTAACGTTCGCGATGTACTCCCATTCATTCCTTTGAAACCGACCGAAATTGCACTTAGCTTCCTGCCGCTCTGCCATGTATTTGAACGTACAGTGACTTATGCATATATGGCAAAAGGCGTGAATATTATGTATGCCCGCGATATCGACACACTTTCAGAAGCACTTCAGGAAGTTAAACCTCACTTCTTTACTACTGTTCCACGCCTTTTGGAGAAAGTATACGAGAAGATCGTCAATAAAGTAAAGACAGAAAGTAAAATTAAACAGAAGATTTTCTTCTGGGCCTTGGGTTTAACAGAAAAATATGACTATGATTGGAAAGCATCCGGTCTCATGGGAATACAGTGGGCAATTGCCGATAAACTGGTCTTTTCTAAAATTCGTGCACGCCTCGGTGGTCGTGTTAAAGGTATAGTTACCGGTGCGGCCGCCTGTCCGCGCCGGATGGCTCAGTTCTTTTCGGCTATCGGTGTGCCAATCCGTGAAGGCTATGGCCTTACCGAAACATCACCTGCAATTTCTATCAACCTATTTGAACCCCACCAGGCGATGCTGGGTTCTGTTGGTCCAATCCTTCCCAGTGTTCAGGTTAAAATTGTGGAAGACAGCAACTATGGTGCAGGAGAAGGTGAAATTCTGGTAAAAGGCCCAACCGTTATGGTCGGTTATTACAACAAACCTGAGGCCACGGCCGAGGTAATGACCTCAGACGGCTGGTTTTTGACCGGTGATATCGGGAAAATTGTTGAAAACACCAAAGGTGTTAAATTCTTAAAGATTACAGACCGCAAAAAAGAACTGCTTAAAACTTCAGGCGGTAAATATGTTGCACCGACTCCAATTGAAAGCAAACTCAAAGAAGATTTGCTTATCGAACAGGTAATGGTTGTAGGCGATAACAAGAAATTTGTTTCAGTTATCATTCAGCCTACTTTTGACTCACTGAAAGGTTGGTGTAAAGAACATAATATCAGCTACGGAGACGATGTCAATGCAGTGTTGAAAAATCCGAAAGTAATTGCATATTACCAAACTGTGATTGATCAATACAATCCGCTTTTCGGTAAGGTGGAACAGGTTAAAAAATTCTTACTTGTTTCAGATGTATGGGGTGTTCCGACAGGTGAATTGACTCCGACAATGAAATTGAAACGCAGAGTTATTCTGAAAAAATATGAAAACGAAATAGAGGCTTTTTATACTAACAGTTAAATAAAATCAAAGGGCTATCTGATTTCAGATAGCCTTTGTTTTAATTAGGTAATTTTATGAAAACGAATATTTATTTTGCTGTAATTTTAGTGCTGCTCATCAGCATTTTAACCGGCTGCAAAAAAAACAAAAAACCCATCTACAAAGCAGAGGTCCTAAATGGTACCTGGGAGAGAAAATCCAGCAGTAAGCCCATGTATGACAGTATGGTAGTGTCTGTCGATACGGCTATGGGGACTATTGCTTACTCATTGCCAACAGGTTATTTTACAGTGGGTACAACCAAATGGAAAAGTATCACTCCCGATGATGATTCTGCTTTTGTTTATCAGGAATTGGGCAGTGACAATAAATACTATAACTCAAAAATGACTTTTATTAAAAATGACGGTACCGGTATTGAAAAACTTTTCCTGGAAATCAATTCTAATGGAGAGGATAATGGCAGTTGGCAAAATTGGGAGCGAAGGTAATTGAAAAAAAAATGCTCTGATAATTATCATAAATAGAATTGACAGCAGTCATGCACTTGTGTATGACTGCTGTTTATTTTTACAGCGAACTTAGATAAAAAACCATGAAAATCATGAAAATATTAAAATCGATTTTACTGTTGGGCGGGATTTACTTTTCGCAGGGGCTGTCTGCTCAGTCTATTATCAATGAACAGATTATTGGAACAGAAGACCAGGAATATTTTAATGACCATACCGGGTTTGCTGAAAAAATGCAGGAACAACGCTTAGGATCATCAAGTTATCGTCTTGTTGCAAGAAAAGGGGATGATTTTAATGTGGGGAGTTGGGTTGAGTATGATACATTGCGATATACTTATTACCGTGATAATAAAATAGGTACTGTAGTGCTTTGGCATTGGATTGCAGGTGCATGGCAGTATTATTCTGAAGAAACAAATACTTATAATGCCCAGCATAAAGTGGTGGAAGAGCTGCACAGGAATTGGATGAGCAGTGCTTGGACCAATAATTCAAAAAAAAGTTATGTTTATGGGACTGCTCTTGGGCCAGATCACATGTACTTCTATTTATGGTCAGGAACTTGGGATAATCAGAATCATATTTCATATACCTATGATGCAGCAGGCAATATTTTGTCTGAAATCAATCAAAATTGGATTGCCGCTGTATGGGAAAATATAATGCGCACCTACAAAACCTATAACAGCAACAATACAATGGCTACTTTTCAGAGGCAGATGTGGGACGGTTCTACATGGGTAAATTCTCAAAAATACAGTTATACATATAATTCGGATAACCGTTTGACGGAGACAATTTTGGAAGTATGGAATGGGGCAGCTTGGTTATTGGATACCCGTTGGACCAAAACTTATAATGCTGCAGGGTTGAAAACTCTGGATTTAAAAGAGGAACATAATGGAAGTACTTGGGTAAATGCTACCCAATACCTCATGACCTATAACAGCTCCAATATGCTCACTATTGAGGATTATCAGACTTGGGATGTCATTAACAGTATTTGGGAAAATTATTCCAGAAATGTCTATCAATATGATATTGACAATGCATTGGAAAATGTCACGCATTACCTCATGGGTATGGGTTGGTATCCTGATTACAGAAATATTTATACTTATGATGTTAATGGTTATCTGTATTCTGAAACTTATCAGGACTATTTAATGAGTTGGGAAAACGGAAACAGGAATTTTTATTATTATGAAAACTATGTTCCGAGTGCTATTTCCCAAACAGAAAAAACTGATCTTATCAATTTGTATCCAAATCCTGCAGAAGATTATTTTAACCTCCTGTTGGAATCTGAGGAAAATGAAGAGTTGAATTTGGGAATATACAATTGCCTGGGACAATTGGTAAAAACCAATAATATTCAGGTTAAAAGCGGTAAAAATAGTTTTCAGCTTTCTCTTGATGGAGTATCTACCGGTTCATATTTTGTTCAAATTGCCAGTAAAGACGGTATGAATACAGTTCCCCTACAGGTAAGATAATCAACAGCTGCCATTACTTTGTAACACAAAATCTAGCGATAACAAAGTCATAGAATTGAATTGCTAACTTTTTTTGAAAAAACTAAAAATTACAAGCCGCAGGTACCATTTCAGAATGGCGGAGGCAGCAGCATATAGAAGCGGCCCTTGGGGGTTTTGTAAAGTCGTTCGGCCGAACGACTCAACAAACTCCCCCAAAAATGCATTGGCTCCGACTTGATTTTTTGTTACTTTTGGATCAAGCCAAAAGTAAAAAAGAGATAAAAAAGGCTTTAGCCTTTTGGGAAATACAGCATCAGACCTATTGTTCTTTTTAAATCAAC
>CAINVS010000129.1 GCA_903854205.1 uncultured Bacteroidota bacterium
TATGGAGCTTTTGAACTCGCCTTTTGGCAAAACACAGGAGCTGCTTTGATCCTGTTGCCTGCGGTTTTTATCTGCAGTTGGGAGGCTTTACCGCTGCAATATGGCTATTGGTTTTTATTGGGCACTGTATTTACCGGATTGTCACATGGTCTTTTTGTAGGAAGCCTGAAAGGCGTATCTGCACAGACTGCAAGTTTATATGTGGCTTTGGAACCGGTCTATGCGATTATTTGGGCATTTTTTCTTCTTTGGGAACTGCCTTCCTTTCAGGAACTGACCGGAGGAATGGTGATATTACTGGCTGTCTGGTTTGGCAATCAAAAATAATGGTCTAATGCTGCTGTTTTAGACCTCTGAAATGGTGCCTGCGGCTTGTAATTTTTAGTTTTTTTTAATATTGAGATATTTCAGCTCCATAGGAGCGATATTTTTGTAGCCCGATAGGGCAAAAAAAGATCAGAGCTCCAGAGGAGCGGCATTTTATGGAACCGTTTGACTCTCTATTATCCTGCGACTTGATTTTTTGTTTCTTTTTTATCAAGAAAAAAGTAAGCCTCCGGCAGGAAAAGACTTCCCAAAATCGTTGATTTACAAATTTCAAAAGGCTAAAGCAATTTACCAAGGGTTGTCTCGGCTTGTAATTTTTAGTTTTTGATTCCGGGTTTAATTACATCCTATCTATTTTATTTTCAACCAATCTCCAATCGGAATATTTTTCTTATCTTTGCAGCGAAATTTTCCTATCTCACAATCAATTATAATAGATAATAATGGAAGTCAGAAATCAGGAACCAAAGGCGCTTTGGAATCATTTTGCCGATCTTAACGCTGTTCCCCGCCCATCCAAAAAAGAAGAACGCGTCATTGCTTTTGCCAAGGCTTTTGGCGAAAAATTGGGATTGCCGACAATTGTTGATCATATTGGCAATGTTATCATAAAAAAACCTGCCACAAAGGGCATGGAAAGCCGTCCAATAGTGGTACTGCAAAGTCACTTGGATATGGTTCACCAAAAAAATGCAGATACAATTTTCGATTTCGACAGTCAAGGCATCAACATGTTTGTTGACGGTGATTGGATAAAGGCCAAAGGTACAACACTTGGCGCCGATAATGGCATTGGCGTAGCCGCAATCATGGCACTGCTCTCTTCTACTGACATTCCGCATCCGGCCTTGGAAGCCCTGTTTACTATTGACGAAGAAACCGGAATGACCGGCGCTCTGGAATTGAAAGGTGGCCTGTTGTCTGCAAAGTTTATGCTCAATCTGGATACAGAAGAAGATACAGAACTGACGATTGGCTGTGCCGGTGGAATCGATGTTTCTGCTATGGGTAAATATACGCCTGTTGCAGTTTCTGCGGGTTCAAAAGCCTATAAAATTACAGTAAAAGGCCTTACAGGCGGACATTCCGGTATGGATATCCACCTAGGCCGCGGTAATGCCAATAAACTGATGAACCGTTTCCTGATGCAGGCCTCAAAAGCATTGGGAATCAGTATTGCAACTATTGATGGAGGCAGTCTGCGCAATGCAATCCCGCGTGAGTCTTTCTCAGTAATCACTTTGGATGCCGATAAAACTGCTGCTTTGGAGAAAATGCTGACGGAATATGCAGTAATTATCAAATCGGAATACAATACAACAGACCCTAATATCAACCTTTTGTGGGAAGAAACTGCAGTTCCGGCCAATGTACTTCCACAAGATGTTCAAAAATCATTGCTTTCTGCAGTTTATGCCTGTCCCAACGGTATTTACCGCATGAGTCCCGACATCAAAGATCTGGTACAGACTTCCAACAATGTGGCGAGAGTATTGGTACAGGATGCTGAGTACAAAGTACTTTGCCTGACCCGCAGTTCTGTGGACAGTGAAAAAATGGACGAGGCAGAAGCTATAAGATCGGTCTTTGAACTGGCAGGAGCAGAGGTGAGTTTTGGCGGTTCTTATCCGGGTTGGACACCAAAACCTACTTCTTCGCTGGTAGAACTTATGAGCAGTCTTTATACCGAAATGTATGGCGGAAAAGCGCATGTAAATGCCTGTCACGCAGGTTTGGAATGCGGTATTTTGGGGACTAATTATCCTGAAATGGAAATGATTTCCTTCGGTCCGAATATTCGTGGTGCTCACTCTCCGGATGAGATGGTGCAGATCAGTTCAGTACAGAAGTTTTGGAATTATTTATTGGAAACTTTGAAAAGAATATAGCGTATCAGGTATCAGGTATCAGGTATCAAGTAGCAGGTTAAATGCCACAAGTAACAAAAAACTTAGTCAGAGCAAAATGTCTATTGTACTCACGACAAATTGGTAGAGTTATTTTAACTCAATAAATTTTTGTCTTTTACAAAATTATTTCCAAAGAAATGATTTCAAACCTGATTCATTTTAGTAACTAAAGTATTACCTAAAATATTCAGACTTGATAAACTCTATGAATTACAATTGATTTGTACTTGATACCTGATACTATGTACCTGATATCGATTCAAAATCTATTTTATACAGACATCTATCATGCATACATTCAAACGAATGGCTCTGCTCATCCTTGACGGATGGGGCATTAATCACAATCCGAAAATAAGCGCCATAGAAGCGGCCAATACCCCATTTGTGGATAAGCTTTTCAGTAATTACCCCAAATCCACGCTTGTTACCTACGGTGAAGCAGTTGGCCTGCCTGAAGGGCAAATGGGAAATTCTGAGGTCGGACATATCAATATCGGTGCAGGACGGATTGTTTATCAGGAATTAGCACGTATTAATAAAGAAGTAAGAGATGGCGGTCTGCAAATGAATCCCGTGATGCAGGAAGCTATGAATTATGTCAAAAGCAATGGCAAAAAGCTGCACCTCATGGGTTTGCTTTCAGACGGCGGCGTGCATTCTCATATAAATCACCTGAAGGCCCTCTGTGATATCACCGAGGCCAACGGACTAGACAATGTCTGTATTCATGCCTTCATGGACGGACGCGATACAGACCCCAAGCGCGGTGTGGAATATCTGAGCGATTTAGAGACGCATATTGCAGGCAAAAAAGTTAAAATTGCCTCTGTTATCGGGCGCTATTATGCCATGGACAGGGACAAACGTTGGGAGCGCATAAAAATGGCTTACGATCTTTTGACAAGTGGAAAGGGCAATAGGGTAGAGGATCCTGTTGCTGCCCTGCAGGCTTCCTACGATAAAGGAATTACAGATGAATTTATAGAAGCGCAATGTTGTACTGACGGGTTTGGAGAGCCTATCGGCCTTATCTCTGAAGGAGATGCGGTCCTCTGCTTCAATTTCCGCACCGACCGCTGCCGACAGATAACAATGGCATTGACTCAGCAGGATTTTCCCGATTTCGGGATGAAAACAATTCCGCTCTATTATTGCACAATGACCCGTTACGATGAACGTTTCGAAAGTATAAAAGTCCTTTATGAAAAAGAGGATTTGACAAATACCCTGGGCGAAGTGTTGGCCAATGCCGGCAAAACTCAGATTCGCATTGCCGAAACCGAGAAATATCCGCATGTGACGTTCTTTTTCAATGGAGGACGCGAAGAGCCTTTTGAGGGCGAAAAACGAATTATTGTTCAATCTCCAAAGGTGGCCACCTACGATTTACAACCGGAAATGAGCGCTTTTGAAGTTACTGATAAAATTATAGCTGAACTGAACAGTAATCCAACCGATTTTTTATGCCTAAACTATGCCAATACCGATATGGTAGGACATACAGGTGTTTTTTCTGCTGCCGTAAAAGCTGCCGAAGCGGTTGATGCCTGTCTTTCTCGACTGGTTCCGCTCTTAAAATCTTTAGAATATGGTATTATCATCATTGCAGATCATGGAAATTCAGATTGCATGGTGAATCAGGACGGAAGTCCAAATACGGCGCATAGTACCAATCCTGTACCCTGTGTTTTTGTATCTGAAGTATTGAGTGGACTTACTTTAAAATCTGGAAAATTGGCAGATATCGCACCTACGGTGCTGACAATGATGGGAATAAAATTACCTGCAATTATGGATGGCGAAGTTTTAGCGTTGTAGGTAAATTACCTATTTTTTAATTTTGCGCAATTGACTGATTGGAAATGTGAAATCGAATTCTATCTTTATATTATCAAACGAGAATTTTCATAGCAAGATTTTAAGTTTGGGGTAAATCATGGGGATTTTTGCATCGGACTTGGGGAAGTCCGATGCTTTTTTATTTTAGGCCCTTTCCTTTCTCATACAACATTATTTTCCTAATGTTATGTCAATTCAAAGATAACACAACACTGGCGTTTCCTCACGAACTGGATAACTCATCCCTCCCTGCGGGTATCTCTCTTGAAAAAGAGGGGAAGCACAGTTTGTCGTTGTACTGTTATGTTATGCACCAGCGAAGCCGAAAAGCTCCGCAGGAGTTTGAAAAGCCTCTTTTCAATAGTCTCGTCAAAAGCTGACGAGAGGGGTGAAACAGATGATTCCCAAAAGCCCTAAGTCTTCGCTTTCCCAAAATTTCACTGATGTTTTACCCGCGTTGCAGCCCCACCGGGGCGACATTTAATTTAACCCAAAATCTAGCGATGACAGCCAACTCATAAGTGCTGCTTATGGTTGATCCCAAGCAAATGTTGGATTTTGTATGTATGGCTATTTTAATAATTTAATTAGTTATATTTGGCTCTTCTTTAAATAATTTCTAAACCCAACAAAGCAGAATTCCTATGAAAAAACTATACTTCCTGCTCCTGTTGTGCTTATTCACATTCACCCTACTGTCAAACGACCAAGAAAACAAAAACAAAGTCCTTGCAGCGCAATTGGGCAAAATCAGTATTCAGTTTCAGAAATGGCAAAATGAATTGGAGGACTATAAAAAATGGGCGCAGGAAAATGATGGCGCAGTCTCTAAAGAAGAAGAGGCCGAGATAGACCGCCGCCAAAAAGATATTGATGCTATTTTGGGCCGCGTAGCGCAGATTGTTAAGGACAAAGGGCTAATGGCATTCATGGGCCTGCCAAAGGTGGAAACAAAGACAGAAACAAAAGAGCATGTGATTCTGCCGACAGAAACTACTTTAGAACGTCCCGACCCACTGAAATCATTGGCAGCATTGGATAATGAAGATGCGATGATGATGCTTGAGGAAGCCACTTTGGAGGATGTTGGCCCGGATGACTTTTTGTCCGTTTTTGGAACTTGGGTATCTAATATGCTAATTTTATTGAATGAAAAAGCAGCATATTCAGGGGTTAAAATATCTGTTGAAAAGTTTAATGCCTTAAAAAATCAGTTTAACCTTGCAAGTAACCTACCTGCTATTGCCATTATATACAATAGCTTACCTGAAAATGCTACTGTCTTGGGAGATGTGATTATTCCTTTAAAGAAAGTATTGGAACAATTTGATACTCCTGAAAAAATTTCCGCACATTATAAGAATAACAAAAAGAAATACTCGAAATTTAAAAATGTTCCTTTTGCTATTTCACCCAGTGTTTCGGATCTAAAAGCAGTCTTTGATGGAGCTTTAGACAAAAACAGTGTTGAATATCAAAAAAGTGTCAACAAGGAAAAATATGTACAAGAATTTTTGCTTTGGCGCAGTAGCTTGTTATCAGCCCTCAAAACTTGGGAATCTTTTTATGCAAACTGTACACTTGGACATAATATCAGTAAACTACCTGCAGAGATAGGCAACAGTAATAACCTAAGCCGAGGTATTTCAGTGGAAATTGCTTTATTGCTTTTAACGTCTCCAATTAAGTATGAAACATTGAGCAAAGGAATAACTGAATTGCTGGAAACAAAGTTTACGGCAACATGGGCAGCGCAACAGTATGAGGACTATAAAGCTATATCGCTACCAAATGCCAATAGAATAATTGGTTTCATCAATAGCTGCATACTGTCTTCAGAATTTCAAAACTGTGCAGACAATCAAGGCCTTGCTAATACAATTAAAACACAGGAAGATTATACTCAATTCATGACAGCGTTTAAAGAGTATAAGGAAAGTTTGAGAGCAGTACTTTTGGGAATCAAAATAAATAATCCAAATTCGTTGCCGGATACATTAATTATAGATCTTAAACTGTTTTATGAAAACTACGCCAGTGCTACTATTGGAGCTATAAAAACAGGTGCCCCCACAATAGAGGCAATTGCAAGAATGATGAAAGAAAAACTGAACGGAAATTATTCAACCATTGATAAAACAAAAGAGGCCCTTATTGCCTGGATTGATATGGAGCATGAAAATGCAACTTGGCTGCCGGAACAATATTTCCTTTGGAAACGCAATACCATGCCATTTCCCAGTGCTAATGCTATTGCTGCAGCGGTTCATGATGCTTATGTAGCTGTAAATGCTGATTCCCTACGTAATGCCCTTGTTGTTTGGAGAGGAAAGGTACAGTCTGCATTTTCAAAAGACTATAATCGTTGTTTAGTAAAAAACCTTTTCGAAAAACAATTAGCTGCACTATTTCAAATTGGGGATGCCTTGGGACAGGATACAATGTTCGTTTATAAAATGATTACAGAGAAAATAAATGCAGGCCCATTGAATTCTAAAGCAGAGTTTACTCAAAAAGAGTTTGAGGATTGTGTTTGGAAAGAGGCACTTACTCAATTGACCGATACAGCTTATGTGGGAGTACTTTTTGAGCAGTTAATCACCAAATACGGACCTTATGCA
>CAINVS010000130.1 GCA_903854205.1 uncultured Bacteroidota bacterium
ACGAACTCTAATGACGGATCTGGGTTTAATTGAGTTTAGCACACTTTAATCTTTTAGCTTTAATCTTTAAACTTATGAGTGAAATAACAGTAGTAGCGGCTATTTGGCAGGATGTCGATGGCCGCTTTTTTTTGGCCCAAAGGGCTGCAAATAAATCTCAAGGCGGACTTTGGGAATTTCCCGGCGGTAAGGTAGAAGCAGGGGAGGAGGAAACGGAAGCGCTTGCCCGTGAACTACTCGAAGAGTTTGCTGTCATTGCCATTATAGGTGATTTCTATATGGAAACGCTTTATTCTTATTCTGAGGATAAAATTATTAAACTCAGGGCCTATCATATACATCAGGTACAGGGAAAACCTGTTCTGAATGAGCATCAGGATCTGATTTGGGCCAGACCCGAAGAGATTTTGGCCTTAGATCTCAGTCCGGCAGATATTCCGATTACAGAAGCACTGATGAAGGATGAAATTATTAAATCAATAAAGTTTCGAAGCAAATGGATTTACTGAGCAAAAAAATAGTAATGGGCAAGGATATTGGCATACATGGCATGGCTTGGATGGATGAAGCAGCTGCTTCTCTCGCCACAGAATATTGCAAAACACCGAACATGGTTACTGTCCGCATAGGTGAATTGGTTTTTCAGAAGCCATTGAAAGCAGGACATCACTTAAGGATTTACGGAGAGGTGACCAAAGTGGGCAACAGCAGTATTTCTATCAGTCTGGAGGCCAAGCGCTATAATTTATACAGCGGAGAAGAAGTCGTTGTTTGCAATACCAATTCTACCTTTGTGAGGGTTGATGAAGACGGTTCTCCAACGCCAATTGATGATTCCATCAGAAAGAATTTTGAAGCCTCAAAAAAATAATCATGTTAAAAATTCAAAAGGAATTTTAAATATGAAATAATTGTCATATGTTTGCAAGGCGATTTTCAAGTTGCATTTTTATAAAAACATGAAGGAGTCAACATGTTATTAGTAAAAAAAGTAACAAACAATAATGACATTTTTATTTGAACAGTCTTTTATCGGCTATCTTTCACATTCTTGGCCATGGTATATTGCAGGTATATTAATTGCTTCTGTAATGGTGTTTCTATTATTCACAGGAAAACATTTTGGAGTATCTGCTACACTGCGGGCAGGCTGTTCGGCCTTAGGGGCAGGTAAATTAAGCGATTTCTTTCACTTTGATTGGAAAAAGGCCCAAGGGTGGAATCTGCTATTTATTTTGGGCGGCTTAATTGGTGGTTATATTGCGTCTACATTTTTAGCCAGTCCCGAGCCTATGGAGATTGGTGAACGTACTGCAGAACATATCCAATCTATGGGTTTTAGTCTCCCAGCAGCATCGAAAGACAAGATTTCAGGAATGTTACCTGCAGAATTTACTGATACTGAGTTTATTTTCTCTTTAAAAGGGATGAGTTTATTGATTTTGGGTGGCTTTTTTGTGGGCTTTGGCACCCGTTATGCAGGTGGCTGTACTTCAGGACATGCTATCAGCGGACTTTCGGACCTGCAGTTGCCTTCTTTGATTGCTGTAATCGGCTTTTTTATAGGTGGGTTGACAATGACTTATCTACTAATGCCCCTGTTCTTCTAATTTTTGTTTTCTGATACTAATATTCACAAAACTTAAAAAAAGAAAATGAGAAATACAATCTTCAATATAGTAAAATTCGTTGGTCTTGGAATTTTTTTCGGTATCGTTATGACCAAAGCGGAGGTAATTTCATGGTATAGAATTCAGGAGATGTTCCTTTTCGATAATTTTCATATGTATGGGGTTATCGGAACTGCTGTTGTAATAGGTTTGATCTCGGTTCAACTGATGAAAAAATATAAAGCCAAAGATATTAATGGCCGTGAAATTAAGTTTGAACCAAAGGCTTTCAGTGTCGCACGTTACCTTTTCGGGGGTACTATTTTCGGTTTCGGTTGGGCAATGACGGGCGCCTGTCCGGGTCCTATGTATACACTGGTCGGACATGGTTATTGGGCAATGTTAATAGTCATAGCGTCTGCTTTGTTTGGCACATTTATATATGGAATGGTGAAAAGTAAGTTACCGCATTAAGATATTTAAACCGAGTTATTTTTCTCTTATCCTCTAAAGCGGTTTCGTTGCAGGGGATTTTTTTATTAATGAAAGTATTTTAATGGTTTTACTCACTTTCTTAATATTGAAACAAACCTGAATTTTTTAAAATTGAACCCGAAGGCTCCGCGGAGCGTTCACTGCGTGTAGCCGGGTTCGGGTTCCGTCTAACTTACAATTACACTGTACACATGTAAATAAATTTTGACAATAAAATAACTCCAAAAACACCAAGAAATCTGCAAAAATAAACTAATCCGCAGGAGACCGCTTTTGAAGCGTCGCTGGTCAGATAAAATTTAGCATGAGTGGAAAAATAATGTCAGGAGTATCGACAGCGATGCCCAATTTTATCGTTGGTTTAAAAAGAACAATAAATCTTATCATTATTGAGTAAATTCCGTAATTGTGTAATGAAAAAAGCCGCCTGCATTGCTGCAAACGGCTTAGATTATTATCTTTTCATATGTGCTATAAACCTTAGTTTATTTGCACTTCGTTAATTCCATTTCGTTATAATCTTTCACTTTTTTCAAAGCTTTTTTACGCATTACATACATTTTCTTTTTGGCTTTGTATTTCAATTCGCTTACTTGAACTTCAGCGTAAGTTTTTTGGCCTTTTTTAGATTCGTTTTTAACCAAAATTACGAGAGAGTTCATGTCTTTAGCATCACGGAGGCTGTATTCTTTCTCACGTGTTTTGCCTTTAACTGCGTTATTTTTAGCTTTGTAAACATAGTTGTCAGACTTGTTGCCTACCATTACAGTTGAGTTTTTGATAACACGTGTCTTGAGGATATAAGCATCTTTTGAAGCTTCAGCTTTAACATCTGTCCATTCACCCAATTTGTAGTTACCTGTTGCAGGAACATCATAAACTACATAATCGCAGTTGATAGGACCTAAACATTTCACTTGTTCGTATTTTGAAGTTTCCCATTTGATATAACCTTTGGTTACACGGCTACCAGGAAGCAGGATTGGATTAGTCATTGCGCTTACTTTGCTGCGAGGTACCAAAACACGAAGTGTTTTGTTAGCATCACCATTTTGAGCGTTATTGCTGTTATCCGTTGCTTTCATGATAATGTTCTGAGAAGCTTTCATGCTGCGATAACCAGGATGCCAATCTTCAGTAACAATACCGAATTTGAATTGCTCACAAAGATCACAATCTTCTTCAAAGTTAGTGTCATCGATAACGTCAACTTTCATGTTGCCGAGATCAGATTTGAACATGCCTGAAGGAATTTTAGCGATTGTTTTTGCACTGCTGTAACGTACGTCTGCATCAGTCAAAAGTGGAGTTTCGATTCCACCGAATGGATCAGCACTGCAATCTTCCTCACAAGCACGTGGTTTCAAACAAGCGCAATAGCCTGTTTCCTGCCAATCGAAGTTGTAAGTATTGCAATCGCCGTTTTTCTCTACAGCTGCACATGGGCGGCCTGTAGATTTCCATACGATTTTGCCACCTTGCTGAACGCCGGTGAAAAGCATGAAACCTTCTTTGTTGGCACCTACAGCTGGTAATTTCAATTTAACTGATTTACCGGGTTCGATATCAGCTGCATTGAATTTTGCATCAAAGTATGCCATACCATTAGTGTAATACTTTTTGCCGTTAACATCTTCCAAAGAGATGTTTGCCATTTTAATAGCGTTGGTAGTGTTGAATGTTTTATATTCGAACTGGATATTTTTGTTTTTCGTAGGTTTGAAAGTACCTTTCTCAACAAAAATTTCCAAACATCCGCTTTTCAGCAAAGTATCACGATCGTCATCTTCCAAAGCAAAAAGTACGAATACACGACGATTTTCAGCTTTACCGCCCTGGCCGTATTTTAATTCTTTTTCGCCATAGAAGAATAATTCAATTTTATCTTCAGGTTCTCCAACTCCTTTAAGGTAGTCGAAAGCTGAGATGGCACGTTTTTCTGAAAGACCCATGTTGTAATTGTCTGTTCCTATGTCACATGTGTGACCAGCAACGCGAACTTTTAAGCGACGGCCTTTAGAGGCATTCAGGAAAGAGTCAATAGTTGTCTTACTATTGGGTTTGAGAATAGCTTTGTTGAATTCGAAGAACACTTCGAAACTGTCCTTAAGTTCCTGTGCAGAGGATACGCCGATGCACATGAGCGCGAACAAACAGCTTAAATATAACTTCTTCATTTTAATGGTTTTTATAATTAGAGAATGATTGACTAATGTAATTTGGTCGCAAATATAAGAATTATTGGTTAAATAGCGTTTTTTGGATGAAAATGTATTAAAAAAAACTTAAATAAGTGAAATTGTGAAAAGAAACGATGTCATGATATTATATACTTTTGCTGTTAAATTTGGCATAAATAAGGAAGGTTGCCGCTTTCGACAACCTTCTTTCAGTCTATTTATATAAATAATTAAAACTTCAGAACTGCACCCAAAGCAGGCAAAATAGGTAATTGATTAACTCGACGGTAACGAATACGGTCAAAGTAAAAAATATTTGGACGGTCATAAACATTTGTTAAACTCACGTTCAGCATTAGTTTGGAGTGTTTGCCAAGATCAAGTGTATAACGAAGGGATAAGTCCAAACGATGATAATAAGGCAGACGTTTGGTGTTGATTGCACTATTATAAATTACCCCCAATTCAGTATTCGGATTATTGTTGTTGGTGACATAGTTTGTATTGATGCCATCCTGAAAAGTCATATTGGTGTAAAAGCCCTGAGTAGAAGTGAAAGGAAAACCTGAACCAAGATTCCATCTTAGTGAAACTTCAAATGGGTGCTCGGTTCTGCGTCTTTTATCTTCAGGAGAAAGTTCTTTCATTTTTCCAATACGGAATTTATAAGAACTTACAAGATTTAGGTTATGACGACGGTCAAATGAGGCATAATATTTCTGAATGCCGTCATCACGTGTAACATAGCCAAGAGAATAGGCTAAATAAAAATAGAACTGATCTTTTTCGTAAGTGCCATTAAAATCAATACCATAAGCCTGACCATTTTCCGCTATATATTCCGGCTCATAGTCTCTGTTTCCGAATTGATCCGTAAGTGCAGTATTGGTACGGTTTCTGTTTAGACTGACAATCTGAGGGAACCATTTCCAATAAGGTTCAACATTCAATACAATATTGTCTCCGATATTAACTTCAAATCCTCCTATGGCGTGTACCGATGTCTGTAATTTTGATTTTGTACTCTCATAAATCGGTCTGTTAATTGTAGAGTCGAAACCTGTTATGCGAAAAACCTGTTCATCGGGGCCGCCCAAAAAACCTACAAAAAGATTGACGACATCTCGTTCGTCAACAGAACTGATTAGGTTTTGAGAATATAAGCCACCGGCCAATTTGAAACGGAAGGAATTTGTAATATTGTATTTTACAGCTATACGGGGCTCTGCTCTGAATTCACCCAATGATGCATAGTACTGTGCTCGAATGCTCGGTTCAATTACGGCTTTACCGATAATTCCCTTATAGCGTAAATAAACAGCTGCTTCAGTATTGGATTGTACTTGTCCGAAAGGAATTCCGTTGTTATTAACGAGGGCAAAGTCAGTTTTAAATGTATTTATTTCAATACCATAATTTATTTCACTGCTTCTTGCCATAAAATAAGAGAAGTTCACATTGGCATTGAAGCTGTTTACCTTACTAAAACGTTCTTTTGTGCTGTCGCCTTCAATAAAATTTGCTGCATATGATGAGTAGCCGACATTCCCCTCCATAATAAGTTTGGAAGAGCCGGGAACAACACGGAAATCAATTCCGCCGCCACCTGAATTCCATTTATATTGTGCCACTCCGGAGAAATCTGCATTATCATTAAAGCTGAACCCAAATGCATTTATACGGCTGCCATTGGCAGTATTGAAAGAAAGTTTACCATGGAAGTCTGTAAAGCTGTAAGGTAAGGTAGTATTTGTAGCAGAGCCGCGTTGTCTTTCTAAAATTGGTTTGTAAAACCAATTGGAGGTTTGATTCAGATAAGAATGTTTCCCGGTGATCATGAAAGATAAACTTTGTCCTTTGGCTTCATCGAGTTTGATAATTGGACCCTCTACCAAAAATTTTGATACAAAGGGATTGACACTAACCATTCCGGCAAAACGCTTTTTATCGCCTTCACGGGTACGGATGTCTATTATTGCTGAAGAACGTCCGCCATATTTAGCACTGAAACCGCCTGTATAAACATCTATACTTCTTACTACTTCAGTTTCGAAAACCGAGAAAAAGCCAATAGAGTGAAACGCATTATAAACAGTCATGCCATCTAGCAGAATCTTGTTTTGGACTGGAGCACCACCTCTAATATAGATTTGACCTCCCTGGTCACCCGTAAAAATTACACCCGGAATAATTTGAAGATACTGAGCAAAATCCGATTCACCGCCAGCCGAAGGCAGCCGCTGGATGTCCTTTGCTGTAATTCTAACCACAGAAACCCTTGTATCTGTTTGAGATTCCTCTCGATTGGAAGTAACTTCAACGATACCTGTGTTCATGGCAGAAGGATTCATGGACAGGTTAATATTCAACATTTTATTGGATTCAATTTTGATTTCAATACCAATACTGTCATATCCGACTGCACGGCATTGTATGGTATAGGTGCCAGGAGCTACACTCGCTATTGTATAGAACCCGTCGTCTCCGCTCAGTGAATTGTACTTTATACCATCATTAAGAAAAACAGGTGTGAACATAAGCGGTTCACCTGTCTCTTTGTCAAGGACAGTACCCCGCACACCACCATTGCCCTGTGCACTTAGTATTGCGGGTAATGTTAAATACAGTGTAATTAAGATAAAACTCAGAATTCGAAAACTTGCCTTGTTCATAATCGGCTATGATGTTAAAAAGTGTTGCAAAATGGCATTTCTGCAAAAATAGTTCTTTTTTGTTGGAATAATGAAAAGTTAATGGGCAGTTTTTCTAATCTATTTTTTTCAAAAGAAAAATTTAGCAAAAAGTATGTAACTTTGTATTGTATTTGCCTCAGACTGTTTTCTTGTGAAAATAGACAGAAGCCTTTTGTATTTTATTTAAAAATATCCCATAACACCTTTATGCATCGTATCAGCACACTTATTATTTTATCACTTTGCTGCACTATTTTTCTTGTAAGCAGTTCCTGTGCACAATTAAAAAAAAATACGGGTAATAATAATCTTGAAATTGTAAAAACA
The DNA here is from genome assembly GCA_903854205.1 of uncultured Bacteroidota bacterium. Taxonomy (GTDB): domain Bacteria; phylum Bacteroidota; class Bacteroidia; order Chitinophagales; family Saprospiraceae; genus Saprospira. The sequence goes on from CAINVS010000130.1 coordinate 7,306, forward strand.
AATTCCAGCAAAGATTCTGTGGTATTACCCAAGGATAGCACTAAGATTGCTTCATTAGACCCTGTTGAATTTCAGATTGACACTATTGTTTGGGTTGATACCCTAATTGAGAATTCGATAAAACAAACGGTAATCCGCTACACCAAAATAGGTACTAATCCTATTCATAGAGATACCTTGTCAGTTGTTGATCTCAGCGCAACAATTGAAGAACTGATGGAAAAACAGCTAAGGGATGTTCGGGTGAAGCCAATTTACAACGTAGCAGTGATCTTGCCATTCATGACAAATCTTTTTAGCGGCAGGTCTGAAATTCCTGGGCAGTCAATTCGGGCTATTGAATTTTACGAGGGGATTAAAATAGCATTGGACAGTCTTAAGCGCGAGGGTGTAAATCTAAAGGTAAATGTATTCGACTCCCAGAAAGATCAGGAAGGTCTGGATCGGGTGCTTGAGAAAATGGAAGGGACGGAATGGGATCTTATTATTGCCCATACCTCAACAGATGTATTGAAAGTATTAGCTGAATATGGTAAAAAACATCAGATTCCCGTAGTATCGGCTTTTAACAATAACAACAGTATTGCGGAAGGTAATCATTTTTATATTCAGGTTAATTCGGGCTTTGAAGTACATAGCCGTCATATTGCTAATTTTATTAATGGCAATATTAAAATGCCTTCACAAACAGGTTTGAAGAAAATAAATTATCTTCTACTTGGGATGTCCGAAGACAGCCTTAAAATGGAAATGATACAGGAAGCTTACAGCCTTTCAAAAAATGAACCTTCTGCAAGATTGCCCCAAATGATTGGTAATGAAGCTATTTCTATAGGTGTCCTTCAGAAATACTTCGCAAGAGATGCACTGAATGTTGTTGTAATCCCTTCCGACAAAAGTGAAATCTTTGTATTTTCCTGTCTTAGAGAGATTTCTTCCCTTTACAATAAAATAGAACCAAGAAACAGTTATCAGTTTTTGGTAATAGGCAGTTCTCAATGGAAATATTTCGAACGTGTCAATTATGAGTATTATAACAATCTGCACCTTCATTTTACCGATGAATTCTTTATCAATAAAGAGGATCGTAAAATTAAGCAGTTTGAAGAAGGATACCGCCAAATCTATGGAATTGCTCCCAGAGAATTTGCTTATATTGGTTTTGATATCATGCTTTACTTTGGCAGGATGTTAAAGAAACACGGCACTGCTTTTCCCGATAAACTGATAGATGAACCTCAGGCGCTAAGGCATACAAGATTTGAAATAGAGCCTGTCTATGAAAAAACTCAAACACTTGACAGTGCAGCAATAAAAGTACAAAACAGAATTTCCAGATTTGAAAATCAATACCTGAATATTATTCAATTTTCAGAATATGACTTTAAATTAATTAATTTGGAAAAACAAAGACCCTGAAAATTTTAAAACAAGGTCTGTAAATAGAATTCGTGATGAACCCTAACCCCGAAGGGACTCCGCGAAGCGAACCCCGAAGGGCTCCGCGAAGCGAACCCCGAAGGGCTCTATAGAAAATGTATTCAAGTAAATTTATTAAAGAAAAAAAGCCACTCTTAAGAGTGGCTTTTGATTAAGTACATTTTTATGTAAACTTATTTTATTTTGTTCAAAGCAATTATTATCTATTTAAAGTCGTAAAATAAGTACTTTAAAACTTCTTTCAAATCTTTTGTACTGAAGTTTAGTTTTAACCAATTGATCTTTAACCAACAGGTAAAACTAAGTTGATAACTCATCAAAAAAATTGCCAAATTTTTTTGCCTGATTTTGTCCAAATAAAATCTAATTTAAATGAACATTCTAAGAGGTTAACCTATTTTTTTTTCTTTTTTCTGGTATCTTTATATGTTGGACTGTTTTGCATGTAAAGCTTCCAATCTTCATGTTTTAGCCATTTCAGATTAGTCCATTTGTTGTTTGATCGATCATAATCAAGATGAACAGAGTGGTTATACTCATCTTCAGGTTTTTCGCAGAAGTGGTTTGCAATGAAAATATGCAATGCTAATTCCCCATATGTTTTATCTGCCAATCGGATGTGGAGGCGATGGAACCCACGATGGTCAACAGACCCTTTGAGCAATCTTTCACCTGTAGTTCGCTTGTGATAACTTTTAATGCGCCCCATGTTAGAAATGAAATAGTCGAAATGGAGCGTAGGCGTTCCAAAATCAACCTTTTGCCAAACCTCACCGGGCATTGTTTTTACTTTTTGACTTGCATCCATGTTTTTTTAAAATTTAATTAGTCAGCTAAAAAATTAAATAGGGGTAATTTTCTAGGACAAAAGCATTTAAGATATTATTTTGTAACCTTGAACACTAAGTTTAACATAATGTTTAATACATTTGATATGGCAAAATAATATTATTTTGACCTCTTCACATCAAAAGTAATTCAAAGATAGTTAATATTTTATTGTACAACCAAACAAACTATTAAAAAAAAATAAGAAATTTAACAAACATTTTAAATGTTACTATGTCACAAAAGTTTAAAATCTGCACAAAAATAATTTAAATCATTATATCTAATAATCAACGCATTAAAGTCATGAAATTTCAATTTATAATTATTTTAGGATTCTTACTATTTTTTGTTCCAAAATCAAAGTTGGCAGCTCAGTCTAAAGAGTTGACACTTGAGGATGCTGTATTAAGACAGCGTTCAACCTTTGGCCCCAAAAACATCCCGGGATTGCAGTGGATGCATGAAAAAGGGGCTTTATCATTTTTTTCTGAAGATGGTCTTGTGCTAATGAAAATGGATGAAAAACTTAATAAAATTGAATTAGTTAACTTACAAGAGCTTAACTCAACACTAGGTCTTCAACTGAAACGTTTACCATATCCGGAATGGCAAAATAAGGAGGAGTTCGTTTTTCAGAACGCTTGTATTTATTACAATTACAACATTAAAACTAAAAAAGGGGGACAGATACTGAAGTATTCTGAACTGGCTGAAAATTCTGAATTACACCTGTCGAGTAGGCAGATTGCGTTTACCATTGGTAAAAATCTCTACATGGCTGATGAATCAGATCTCAAAAGACAAATTTCTAATGTAGATGAAACTACAGCTGTTGTTTGTGGGCAGTCTATTGCCCGGTCCGAATTTGGCATTTCCAAAGGAATTTTTTGGTCACCCAAGGGGACTTTATTGGCCTTTTACCAGAAAAACGAAACAGATGTGGCTGATTATCCCTTGTTAAATATCAATGTCACGCCCGGCGCATTAAATTCCATAAAATACCCTATGGCAGGCCAAAAAAGTGAAAATCCGCAGGTAGGAATTTATAACCCCAAAACAAATAGAACTATTTATTTGCGAGTATCGGGGGAAAAAGACCAATATCTGACCAATTTAGTTTGGGATCCCAGTGAACAGTTTGTATATGTTGTAATAGTAAATAGAGCTCAGAATCATATTTGGTTTAACAAGTACAATGCAATTGATGGACAGTTTGTTAAAACATTGTTCGAAGAGGAGCATCCGAAATATGTCGAACCTGAAAATGCTGCATGGTTTCTGCCCAATAATCCTAAAGAATTTTTGTGGATGAGTGAACGAGATGGTTTTGTGCACTTATACCATTATAATACAGATGGAAAACTGATTGATCAGATCAGTTCGGGCAATTGGTTGGTAAAATCAATTCTTGGACTCGATGAATCCGGCAATAATGTCATTGTGACCGGAACCGACAAATCCGGCTTAAATATTTACACCTATTCAGTTTCGCTGAAAGGAGGCAAAGTAAGAAGAATAACAGAAAATGAAGGTGTTCATTTGGTCTCTCTGCATCCTGACGGGTCAAAACTGCTCGACAATTATTCCAATCTGACAACTCCACGGATTATAAGTGTAGTAGATATTAAACATGAGAAAGAAACAGAATTGCTAAAAGCTGATAATCCTTTAAAAGATTATAAAATAGGAACTGTTGAACTTCATACTTTAAAAGGTGAGAATGACCTAGAACTGCATGCCCGGCTGATAAAACCATCCAATTTTGATCCTGCAAAAAAATATCCAGTAATAGTATATTTATATGGTGGTCCCCATGCGCAAATGGTAAACAATTCATGGTTGGGTGCCTCGCAACTCTGGATGCAGTATCAGGCCGAACGTGGTTATCTTATTTTTACTTTGGATAACAGAGGTTCAGAAAACCGTGGATTTGAATTTGAAAATGTAATACACCGTCAATTGGGTACTAATGAGATTACTGATCAGCTGACAGGTGTCAATTGGTTGAAAACCCAATCATTTGTAGATGCAGACCGATTAGCAGTGCATGGTTGGAGTTTTGGCGGTTTTATGACAGCATCGCTCATGCTCCGTACGCCCGATGTTTTTAAAGTAGGAGTGGCCGGTGGTACCGTTACTGACTGGAAATACTATGAAATTATGTATGGCGAACGTTACATGGATACTCCCGCAGAGAATCCGGAAGGCTATGACAATTCCAGTTTGATGAAATATGCCAAAAATCTAAAAGGCGACCTTCTTCTGATTCATGGTACAGCCGATGATGTTGTATTAGAACAGCACAGTATGAGCTTGCTAAAAGCGTTTATTGAAAATGGTGTTCTTGTTGATTATTTTCCCTATCCTATGCATGCACACAATGTATTTGGAAAAGATCGGGTACATCTGATGAAAAAAATATTGACTTACATTGAAGATAAATTGAAATAATATAGTGTTTAGAATACTCAAATAATAAGGCTTTATACCTTAGTATTTAATATTTTTTAGAAACAGACATAACGGATTTCAAACTTATCGAAACTTAAAAATCAGGAGGTTGTCGATTTTCTCGAAAGCCTCTTTTGTTTTTAATTGAAATTTTACTAAAAAATATTATTTGAATTAATATTTTACAAAATAAATAACGAAGATC
>CAINVS010000131.1 GCA_903854205.1 uncultured Bacteroidota bacterium
CGCCACTTTTTACTCCTAGACTGATAGCTATTCCGTGCTTGCCTACAGCGCTGAGCGTGACGACCACTTCACGGACTCTCTCAACTGCACCGAAGGTTGTCAATCATCTGGGTGCGTGCTGCTGGTGTGTATTTGGATTCTCCATTTTCAGATTTCAGTGAAATAAAAGCAGCAATAAAACGAACGGGTGCAGATCCTAAAATAGCATTAGGAATATACAAAATAGCAAGAACTTATGCCTCAAATGAGGAAGAATGGAAAGAAATTTCTCCTATTCATTTGATAAAGAGTGCCAATATTCATTATCCAGAGTTGTACCTATCTTGTGGCTTATATGATAAATATGGAAATTATGAAGGTACTGAAGCCCTTGCTAATATTGCTAATTTAAAAGGCGTAAAAACTAATTGGCACCCATTATACGGTGGTCATTGTGCCATCGATATTTCCTCATTGGCAGATTTCCTCATTGTTAATTAGTCGATCCTGGTTTATCTTTACCCAGCGGACGAGAAAAGTACGCATATTTCCGCATTGTACAAAAGGCTCACTTCGCTCGCCTTTCGTACAATAAAAAGACAATCAGCAAAATATGGTAGACCTTATTGGAGACATTCACGGACACGCAGACAAACTTGAAGAATTACTACTCAAATTGGGTTATGCAAAAAATAACGGAGCGTATTCACATCCCGATAGAAAGGTTTTGTTTGTTGGCGACTACATTGACAGGGGGCCAAAAATTAGAGAAACCCTTGAAATTGTTAAGTCAATGGTTGACAGTGAAAACGCTATTGCCTTAATGGGAAATCACGAATACAATGCGCTATGCTTTCATTTCCAAGAAACTGAAGGCGGACACCTGAGAAAACACAGCATTAAGAATATAATTCAACACTATGAAACCCTTAAACAATTTCAAAACCGGCAAAGAGAATATGAAGATTATTTAGATTGGTTTAAGGCATTACCCCTTTATTTCGAAACAGATTCATTTAGAGCTGTTCACGCTTGTTGGGACAACAAAAACATTGACTACTTAAAGCAAACCTTGGTTAACGACAAATTGACGGACGAACTAATTTATCAATCAGTTAAAGAAGGTACTGCATTGAATGAAGCTATTGACCAAACTTTAAAAGGAAAGGAAATGAGAATGCCCGAAGGGCTTTACTTTATTGATAAGGATGGGACTAGAAGGACAGAAATAAGAATTAAATGGTGGGAAAATCCTTCCGAAATGACCTATAAATCAATAAGCGTTGAACCAATTGAGCATTTACCAGAACAACCAATTGAAGTTTCAGCATTAAAATCAGTCGACTATTATCAGAGCAAAGACAAAAAAGTATTCTTCGGACATTATTGGCTGAAAGGCGAACCATCTTTATACCGGGAAAATATTTGTTGCTTGGATTACAGTATTGCAAAGGGAGGGAAACTTGTAGCATACCGACTTAACGGAGAACACAAATTGGAGAAAAGTCGCTTGACCTATGTTTGAAAGAATCGACTTGAGAGTAGCCACGTTTGGACAATATATTCAAGTAAACAAGGAGAATTGTGGTTTCAAATGGTGCCGAAAAAACTGTTTCAAGATGCCTACTAAAGCCTACTTTTTAAAATGACCATTACCTATCCCCTCCTCCTAGATGGCGGTCTTTCTAATGAACTGGAAAGGCAAGGCTGCGATCTCAATCAAAAATTGTGGAGTGCGAAATTACTGGAATCCAATCCTGAAGCAATCATTCTTGCCCATCTCGCATATCTTGAATCTGGTGCTGAATGCATCATTACTTCCAGTTATCAGGCTACCCTGCCCGGGTTTATGGCGATTGGTTATGACGAAGATTCGGCCAGAGGATTGATTCTTAAATCAGTTCAATTGGCAGAGGAAGCAAGAAACCGTTTCCTGTCCATAAACCCACATGCATCAAAACCTTTGATTGCGGCCAGCATTGGTCCTTACGGCGCCTATCTGGCCGATGGCTCTGAATACCGTGGCGATTACGTTATCTCTGATCAGGAGTTAAGGGACTTTCATCAACCACGAATCAATTTGCTCGATGATTCAACGGCAGATTTGCTTGCTTGTGAAACCATTCCTGGTTTTCAGGAAGCTAGGGTGCTATCAGCAATTTTAGAAACTGTACAAAAGCCCACTTGGGTATCATTTTCCTGTAAGGATGGTCAACACATCAGTGATGGAACCCCCATTGAGCAATGTGCTGCTTATTTTGCTCATCAACCGACTGTATTTGCCATTGGGGTGAACTGTACTTCCCCGGAATTTATTTCCCCACTAATTCGATCAATCAAAACGAAATCAGGGAATAAAAAGATAGTGGTATATCCCAATTCCGGAGCCGTCTACCATGCTGAAAGTAAAACCTGGTCGGGCCTTTCGGATCTGCCTTCCTGTGAACTCATGGTAAAAGAATGGATGGATTTGGGCGCCGACATTATTGGAGGTTGTTGTGGCGTTGGCCCAGAACAAATTCAGCGCATGTCTAAAGCAATGGGCCAATTATTTCCAAAATAGATCCTCGCTTCGCCCCACTCTTTTTAGGAACTTAGCAAAGCAGCAGCGCGTTGTACAGACGGCAAGCTTAAAAAGACATCCTGCAATATGAGAAAATTTATAATCGGAGATATACACGGTTGTTTTGACGAACTAATCGAACTAACTCAAAAAGTTGGTTTAACAGCTGATGATTTACTCATTTCACTAGGAGACATTGTTGATAGAGGAAATAAATCCAAAGACGTTTACGAATATTTTCTCAACCGACCCAATAGCATTGTTTTAATTGGAAATCACGAAAGAAAACATCAAAACAAAATATTGAGCTATGCACAAGAAATTGTGAAAGTTCAATTCGGTGATGACTATGAAACTTTTTTAAATTGGCTTGACACGCTCAAATACTATTATGAAACAGAAGAGGCTATAATTATACATGCTTTTTTTGAGCACGACAAAGGACTTACTGAACAGAAGCAAGAAGTATTGTGTGGTTCAACATCAGGAGACAGATATCTAGAAAAGAAATATCCTTCTGAAAAATACTGGACTGAATTTTACAACGGAACAAAACCGATAATTTATGGCCATCACGTTGTAGGAGATAATCCAAAAGTACTTAACAACACTTATGGCATTGACACAGGAGCTTGTCATGGAAATTATTTGACAGCAATAGAACTTCCAGGATATATTATACATCAAGTCAAAGCCAAAAAAGACTATTGGAAGGAGCAACAGAAAATCTGGCAGATACCAGTATTAAAAGCAAAAAATTGGAATGACATGCAATTTTTAGAAATTGACAAACAACTTGCCAAGCTTTCCTATATTGAGGATGCAGAAATTGTAAATTATTTATCAGAAATTAAAGAATGGAAAAGCGAACTTCAAAATTCATACAATTCAATTAAAATAGCAATAGACCATCTTACAAAAGAGCTATTAGAAGTTCACCAAGAAAAATTCAGTATTGAAGCCAATAAGTCAAACTTCAAGACCTTTATTTTCAAAAGCAAGTCTAACAGTTTGACAATTGAAGACCTACAAAAAGGACTTAACACACCAAGCAAGATAACAAAAATAAAAAGCGAATTGAAGATATAAAACAAGCCAATCATTAACAACTAAGCCTTCGTTCGGCATGCAAAGCCAAGAATGAAGGCAATGTTGAACGGAACCTTTGGTTGCGATTCTAGGCGAGGATTACTCATCTACTATGGGATTGTCGTGCGATTTGGGGTTGCTGACTTTGGCTGGGCATGAGCCTTTTTTTCAAAAACTGCGTACTTTCGTGCGAAAAAATGGCATTTCGCATTCTGTACAACGCCCTGCGAATGCACCGCTGTTGCACAAAGTACTCTCTCCGGTCGCACTTCGTTCAACAGCGGTTTTGCATAATTTCGAGGAAACCTCGTTTCGCTCCATTCTTTTTCGGAACTTCGCAAAGCCGCAGCGTTGGCGGTAAGTTTACCAAACCACAATGCAGACAGGAGATATTAACAAACGACAAATTTCACAAAACAAATTGGACAAAAATATTCAGCCAAAATTATACGGACTTGAGCATTTACGATCATTAGCAATTGTATTTGTTTTCCTTTTTCATTATTTCATTTCAAGCGGTGGGCAGCCTGAATGGTTGCCTTACTTTGCAAAATTTGGTTGGACAGGTGTAGATTTATTCTTTGTTTTGAGTGGCTTTTTAATTTCATCACAACTTTTTGCTCAAATCAAGCGAGGGCAAATAATTTCTTTCAAGCAATTTTTTCTGAAACGTTTTTTTAGAATTATTCCTGCATTTTTGGTAACTGTTGGACTATATTTTTGCTTTCCGTTTTTCCGTGAAAAAGAAAGTTTGCCACCATTATGGAAGTTTCTAACTTTTACACAAAATCTTGGGCTAAACTTGAAAGATTTGGGAACATTTTCCCACGCTTGGTCGCTTTGTGTAGAAGAACATTTTTATTTATTCTTACCACTCATCTTGATTTTATCGCAATTTACCAACAGCATAAAAAAATCATATTGGCTGCTAATTGCTTTATTTTTATTTGGTTTTGCCATTAGAATTTACAGTTTTAACCATTTATATCTTCCGAAAATTGAAGACGAAAGTGGTTTTATGTATTGGTACAAATACATTTACTATCCAACTTACAATCGTTTAGACGGACTTTTGGTAGGCGTTTCTATTGCAGAAATTTATCAGTTTTTACCGACTGTTTGGAGCAAAATATCTAAATACGGAAACCTATTTATTCTTTTGAGTTTGGCAATATTAACAGGTGCATATTTCCTTTGTTATGACCAAATGACTTTTAACGCTTCAATTTTTGGTTTTCCACTCATTGCAATTGGTTATGGGTTTATGGTTGTTGGAGCAGTAAGTCCAACAAGTTTTTTATACAAATGGAATTCAAAAGTAACGACATTTATTGCGACACTTTCTTATGCTACTTATTTGACACACAAAGGCGTAATACATATGACACATCAATTATTAGCTGACTTTAAAATTGACAACAATTCGATGCTTTTAATTTGCATAGTAACCTGTATAAGTTTTGCATATTTGTTACATTTGACAATTGAAAAACCATTTATGAAATTACGAAACAAAATAATTGAACAAAAATAAAACTTACCGCCAACAACACTGCCTTCGTTCGGCATGCAATGCCAAGAATGAAGGCAATGTTGAACGAAACCTTTGGTAGCGATTCCAGGCGAGGATTACTCATCTATTATGGGATTTTCAAACAACAATGCCCTACCTGCACAAAGCCTCGACCGTTGTATAAAATTCCGAAAAAAAATCCTCGCTTCGTTCCATTTTTTTCGGAACTTCGCCAAGCCGCAGCGCCTTGTGTGCCATATTACGAGCGATCATAGACAAACAGAAAGAATAAAATGAACATTGGAATTTTTACATACGGAACAAGAGGTGACTTACAACCTTATGTTGCATTAGCTCTTGGACTAATGGACAAAGGACATAAGGTAACGCTCTCAGCAACGGAAGACTTTAAAGACTTTGTTGAAGGTTTTGGCGTAACATTTCTGCCTCTTTGGGGAAATGCCGAAACAATGATGAATTCATCAGAGGGACAAAGCATTTTACAAACGGAGAACTCCATAAAACTTATGAAGTATTATTTTAAAGTACTTCACGACAACAGAGAGCCATTGCGGAAAAGTTATTTCGAAGCTATATCAAAAGTTGACTTTATCATCGCCAACTTAATGACACTTCCAATTGTAAGTGCTATTGCTGAAAAACAACATAAAAAAGTCGCATTGACTTATTTTATGCCTCCAGTAGTTCCAACAAAAAAATTTCCATTGGGCGACTTTGACTTTTTCGACTTTCCTTGGTACAACAAACTGACGTACAAAATTGCACAAAGTTTCTTTTGGAAATTCATTAAACAAGACACCAATGAATACAGAAAAGAACTGGGCTTGCCCGAATTGAAAGAGAATTTAGTAACCTATCTGGATAAGCAAAAAAATTTGGACTTATACTGCATAAGTCAATCGTTAATTCCACAACCCAAAGACTGGGAAGCCCACCATAAAATAACAGGCTTCATAAATATTCCCAAACAAAAAAGAGACAACCATTTTTTAGATAAAACTCCAACTGAGCTTTCAGAATGGCTAACCAAAGGGGATAAACCAATTTATATAGGTTTTGGAAGCAACGGAATTGGTAACACCGAAAAGTTTTCAAAAATGCTATTAGAGGTTTTAGCAAAAACCAACGAGCGAATTCTATTTTGCACAGGATGGTCAGTATTTGACAATTTACCAACACACGAAAATCTATTCGTGACAAAATATGTAAATCACGAAACCATTTTGCCTTTATGTAAATTAGGTGTTTTCCACGGAGGAGCAGGAACGTTGGCGACAATGTTGCGACATAATTTGCCCGTAATAATTGTGTCTTTTTATACTGACCAACCTACTTGGGGCAAAATCGTAGAACGAAAAAAATTAGGTATTCACATTCCCGTAAAGTCAATGACAAGTGACAAACTAATTTCTGCAATAAACGAAGTGCAATCAGAAAAAATAAAAAACAATGTTCTAGCAATTGGGCAACAAATTAGAAATGAAACCGGGCTTGACAACGCAGTAAACGAAATTGAAAAATACGGCAAATAACAAAAATTTGACAAAAATGAAATACTTAATCCTTTTGGGCATACTTACGATTGGCTTCTCCATTTCCAGGTTACCAGAAAATAGATCATTCGAACCCGTAGAAATTTCGCAACAACTATCCGATGAATTTGTAGATCCTCCCTTGCCCTCTCGGCCAGGTGCTTTCTGGTGCTGGTTGAATGGAAACATGAGCACTACTTCGATTACCAGAGATTTGGAAGCCATGAAATCCAAAGGAATGAACCGGGCTGAAATCTGGGATGTGGCGGCCATCAGGAACCCATCTTTTATTCCCGCTGGGGCAGAATTTCTGGGAGATGAATCTGTAAGCCTGATAAAACATGCGATATCAGAAGGCAAAAGATTAAAAATGAGCATTGGCATTGTTGCCTCAAGCGGGTGGAATGCTGGCGGATCATGGGTTACACCTGATTGGGCATCCAAGAATCTCTATTGCTCCACGGTAGATGTATCGGGACCACAGGCACTCAGCGTTGACCTACCCTTTCCAAAATTCCCGGAAGGCTGTCCAATGAAAGACCAGCAAACGCCTGTTTTCTACAAGGATGTTTCGGTACTTGCGGTTCCTTATGATGAAAAAAAGCAAATCAGTGATGTTGCTCAAGTAAAAAGCCTTACCCCATTTTTTAAGAATGGTAAATTGGAATGGAACGTTCCGGAAGGGAAATGGACGATCCTGCGGTTTGTTTGTTCAAACAATGGCCAGCGCTTGATTGTACCCTCCCCTAATTCGAATGGCCTTTTTATTGACTTTTTTGACCCCAATGCGACCATCAGGCATCTGAAATATTTTATGGACCGCCTTGGGGTAACTCCCGAAAATTCTTCTGAAGCCGGTCTGGGCTATTTTGAATTCGACAGTATGGAACTTGCTGAAGGCACTCCATGGACTGACTTATTTCCCTCCATTTTCAAGGAAAGACGGGGATATGATTTGGAGCGGTATTTACCCGTACTGGCAGGATGGGACATCAGCAATTGTTCGGATCGCTTTCGTTACGATTTCAAGGAAACTGTTAGCGACCAGCTTATTTATAGTCATTATCAAACCGGCACTGCATTCCTGAAGAAATACAATGCCGAGCTTGTTTCTGAATCCGGCGGTCCAGGCCCACCCGTTTGGGAAACCTGTCCTGTTGACGCCTTAAAAGCATTGGGTGCAGTCTCCGTTCCAAGAGGCGAATTCTGGATACAGCACCGCAACATGTTTTTAATTAAAGAGGTATCAAGTGCTGCTCACATTTATGGAAAAAAAATTGTGGATGCCGAGTC
>CAINVS010000132.1 GCA_903854205.1 uncultured Bacteroidota bacterium
ATCTTCCCAGGCTCGATTTACAGCCGAAGCAGCATCTTTACCTTTCCCTATTAAAGTTCTATTTCCTCCACCCGCAGTCGCCCCTTGTTCTATTTGCTTGAAAAATTGTTGTATTTGATCGGTAGTTAGTGCTGCTTCACGAATTGCATAGCCAGCCGATTCCCAAAGACGAATACTAGAAATATCTTCTGAATCTAATCCCTCGTAGAGATTATAATTTTCTATTTTATCTAATTTTGATATTAAGATTTGAAAAGACATTATTATTCCAAACAATCTACTATTTAGTAGCGAACTGCGTTCGCTTGCCTCTTCGCTGGTCGCTCGAAGCATATGGTCTTCTTGAAGAGAACTGAAAAGGTTTTACGTATTATCCAGATTCATTGGTCACACTTCGCCCGCACAGGGCAAAGAATATTGAACATTATCCGAGTTCTTACGTTCACTTAGTGTTAGAGCGTTACAGAGGCGGTCATCCGGTACCTCGAGCTCCGTCTTCGATATGACGGCAGCATAACAATATACACTAACATATTGGTATGCCCAGGGTTTTTCTCCCTTCTTTTGGCCTATTTTTATATTTTCTAACAATCAAACAGCAGGTCTTGGCTGTCTACATCCTTGCGGGTAGTGATTGAGAACTCTCTGCGGCGAGAGGTTTCCGTCCCTGTGACACGCATGTCCAGGTTTAGGGCACTTGAAGTTGGCCAGTGCAAGCCCGTTTACCGCGTGATATGCCTATTTTTTTAGTATATGGGAGCCATGTATGCGACAGTTTATGATGCCATTATAGTAGTCGTCTGATTCTAATACTCGCCGTTCAAACTGTTCGCGTGCCTCGATATAACTAGTTTCTGCCTTGCTGCCACAATAATGAAGTATTTCTCTGGTAAAATTTTCTTTGCCTAATTGTTCTATATCTGCCTGAAGATTGGGACTACTGCCCCAATATTCCTTCCAGTCTGAATCTATTTTGCCTTTAATTCGCTTTCGCTTTTTAGTACCGTTTTTTAATTTAACTGTTTTATACGTGATTTTACTGAATTTTGCTAGTTTTTTGCCTATGTATTTTCTGCCTGTAGGAATACATGTGATAATATACACATATCCAACACACTCCTCGGGCAGTTCTTCAATGACTGTACCTTGATAGGTCCAAGTCATTGATTATTTTTTAGCGGCTTTTGCTGGTGCTGCTTTTGCTGCGTCTTTCTCTGCTTTGCGAGCATTCTTTTCAGCAGTGATTTCATTGCGGCGAGCTTTGACTAGCTTGCTGATCTCTGCTAGGGCCTTGCGAGCACGGGTGCCAGCTGCGGCATTTCCACCGGTGAATTTAGCATCCTCGTTGAGGAACTCGTTAAATGCTGCTTGTAAATTTTCAACTGTCGATTCCATTTTTTAGTCCTTTTGGTCTTCCTCCAGGCATAACCCTGGGTTTTGCTTTTGCTCTCAACTCTTTGAGATGCTGTCTATGTGCTTTGGTGTTTTCTCGGTTTTCTTTATAACA
>CAINVS010000133.1 GCA_903854205.1 uncultured Bacteroidota bacterium
GAATTAAAGTATTTTTTAAGTTTTATAATTCGAAATCTCCCAATCAACCAAAGTCAGAAAGATGCGTGGCTCCTTCGTGCGAGATAGTCCACGAATGCGACATGGCGCTTAACGTCGAAAAAGTTATTGCCGATTCTACTAAAAATCGTTTCAAAGAAAAAGGAATGACACTGGAGGTGTTTAAGAGTTAAACAAGTTAAGCTAAAAGGCATAACTCGTTTACTTATTAGCAATGCTATTTGTCAAAAAGAAAATGGAGCGTCAGGTGCATCAGGAGGTGGTTACATCCCGTTTTTATTTATTTGCACTTTAAAATTTCATCCATGTAAATAATTCTTTGTCCAATTTTTATATATTTCCTTTTCATATTGATTTTTAACGAATCAATACATCCCTTCCCATTATTCGGATAATTGAAAGTTTTAGAAGTGGAAATATGTAAAACTAATGTATCAAGCTTATCTTCTTGGTTAATACTCTCAATACCTTGAGATGAATTTAGTAAGCAGATATTAATACTGCTGTCATTCTCATTAATACAGATTGAAATATTATTACCATCTTTTAATTCTTGAAAATCATTATTACAAGAACAAATAACTAAAAAAAGGATAGCTTGGAAAATAAATAGACTATTCATCTCTTATTTTACTTTCTTTAAGACAGTCGTTTTAGTTCCACCTTTGCTTGCTGGACCCTGACCAGATGAGGCCTGCATTGAGCTGCCTGAGCTTCCTGTGCCCGAAGAACCTCCCGATGAACCTTGATATGAGCTGCTACCTGAAGAACTTGACGGTGTCGATGTGCCTGAATTAGCACTACTACTACCACTACTGCTTGAATTGTCGTTATTAGTCGTTGGAGTAAGTGGTGAAGGGTTCGAGTTTTTTTGACCATTAGCATCATAAATAGCATCACTTAAATTTGCGGGTTGAGTTGTTCCAAGTGGGGTTGCTGCATCCAAATTCTCCTCAGTAACTGTATTCCATAAATTAGCGGAATATCCAGCACATGTATTCGTACAATTCCAATCTGTATTCGCACTTTTATTGTTGAATGTATTAATCTTATCGATATTACTATTTGTTATTGTCACAGTTCTTGAGACAACATATGGCGCACCTATTTCTTTATTTGCCCAAAATTCTTGAGTACCTGTATTTCCCCAAACTGAGAGCGTCGTTGTTTCCCCATTGACATTAGTAAATATAATCCAAGAATGGCCGTCAATATTAAATAGCCCACCTTGACCTGGAGGTATATTTGAAACAATTGTCATTGTACCCCAAACTTTTTTATCATTTTCTACCGTCGAGGATGGGCTTATAACAGGTTGATTTGGTATTATTACAGGCGCATTTGCAGCAGTATTGTCAGTCCCAGTAGTTGTGTATGTTCCATTTGTTGGATTAAATTGAGCTGGTTTAGCACCTTCTTTACCGTCAACATCAATAAATTGAATTGGACTATTGCTTGAATATTGATAAGTTGTTAATTGAGGATAGGACCTTGAAATGGGATCAACACTTAAAAATCTTCCTAACCTTACCTCATATATTCTATATCCATAATCATAAACCGCCCCATCCCCATTTACCTCATCCGTTTTCTCTTTGCCATTAAAACCAAACCTGTATTGCTCACTCGAAAACATCCTTGCTTTCATCAGCATTCCAAAGGGATAGTAATCCGAAGCACTAATAACATCCGCTTCATACCCACTCACAACACTACTTTCACACAAGGTAATACGTTTATCCGAAATGACTGCAAGCACA